>CAYPUG010000006.1:0-29447 GCA_964413905.1 uncultured Anaerolineae bacterium
TGGCCACATTTTCCTCGCGGGCCAGGCGTTCCAACAGGTTGTCATCCACTCCCACGCGGACTTTGCCGTCGGCCAGCGCGATAGTCGCGGGGATCGCGCCTTCCGCTCGAATGATGGCTTCCATTTCGCGAGCGATTTCCACGTTGCGCGGGTAGGGCAGCCCGTGTGCGATGACTGTGGATTCCAACGCGACGACGGGTTTCCCCTGCGCCAGCGCTTCTGCCACAGGGGGCGCCACTTCAAATACCGATGTGTGCATCGGATATGCACCTCCTCAGTAATGGGATCGCCGGTCCTCTAACACAGGAATGCGTGATCGGGCGTGTGTTACCTCGTCCAAATCGATCGTGGTGGTGAGGATGACCTCTTGCTCTCCGCCTTCTATCAAAACCTCGCCCCAGGGAGAGACCACCATCGAGTGCCCGGCAAAGTGAGTATCTCCGCTTGTCCCCACCCGGTTACACGCCAACATGAAGAGGGCGTTTTCGATGGCACGGGCTTGGACCAGTGTACGCCAATGGTGCAACCGCGGGTGAGGCCACTCTGCGGGGAGGATGACCATTGAGGCTCCTTTCAGCGCGTAGGCCCGGAAGAGTTCCGGAAACCGCACGTCGTAACAGATGCTCAGTCCGATTTTCCCCCAAGGAGAATTCACAAGGACCGGCTTCTCTCCCGCGTGCAAGTAACGGTGCTCATCCATGAGGCGGAACAGGTGCATCTTGCGGTACGAGGCCACCATGTCTCCTTTGGGGGACACGAGGTAGGCTGTGTTATAGATAGCGGAACCTCCCCGTTCCAACAGGGATCCGCTCAGCCAGATCTGGTGTTCTCGAGCCCATTCGCTCACCACACGAAACATCCCTTGGGTGATGGAGGACGCGTGAAGGGCGGCATGTTCCAAGTCATAGCCGCTGGCCCAAAGTTCCGGCAGCACGACCAAGTCCGATCCCCGCCGGGCGGCTTCGACCACCAGGGTGCGGGCTCGTTCCCGATTTTGAGACACATTTCCGACAGCAATGGACATCTGAACGAGTGAGACGGTGAGGCTGTTCATGGTCCCTTTGTTGAACGGAGTATTTTTCTTTCCCATCCGGTTCCTTGTATAATACCTTTGAAGTATGGGACATCAAAACGCGAGGCGCTCGCTCTCTTTCCATGTCACCCTTGAAATGTAAGCAGGGTTTTCGAGACCCTGCCGTGATTGAGCGGCACCTGATTGACGGCCTAATCGCGTATTTTTGTGTACAAGAAGCGTTTTCCTTTCCTTCGTAAACCCATGCTCACATTGCGGAGTTTTGTCCGTCAAGCAGGTGGTTTTTTCGCTTCCTGATAGCCGCATCAAGGTGTTGCATTCCCAAAAGCAGCGGCCCCGTTGCAGGAGACAGATTTCCGAGAGGATATGACGCATGGATGAACATGCATTTGCCATTGTACACAAGGATGTGCTCTCGCCCCGATGGAGTGGGTACCTTTTTGTGGTCCTTCTTCTGGTGTACTTTTTCATTGGGGTCCACTATGTGTTGCAAACGCCTCTTTGGCAGGTGCCCGATGAGCCGGCTCACATGAACTATGTACTGCATGTAGCGCGAACGGGCACGTTCCCTGTGCTGCAACCGGGGGATTACGATGCCGACTATCTGGAACGCATTAAAGCCGCCAAGTTCCCGCCCGACATGTCTATCACGTCCATTCGCTATGAGTATCACCAACCGCCTTTGTATTACATTTTAGCTGCGGGCGTGGTGCGGTCTTTAGCCCCCCAGGTTCTGGTGGAATCTCCTTCGTTCGGCGTGTTAACCCGCGCGGTTCATGTAGTGCGCTTTTTCTCTCTGGCGCTCAGCCTGGGCATTCTGTACGCGACTTTTTTGATCACGCGTATTTTGTTTCCTTGGCAGCCCTCCCTCGCGTTGGCCGCGACCGCGCTGGTCGCGTTCATTCCCCAGCACGTGGCTATGATGAGCGGGGTGAACAACGATGTGATGGGGGAACTTGTGTTGGCTTTCTTCCTGTTGCAACTGGTGCGGGATATACAATCCACAAGTCCATCATCACGAGCGTGGGTGCGTCGGGGTATTCTTCTCGGCCTGGTACTTCTGGCCAAGACTACGGTATATGTGCCCGCGTTCCTTGCGCTGGGCGCTTTCCACCTCTTGCGGGCGACAGAGGTTCACCCCCGATCTCCCTGGCGTCGAGAAGTATTGGAGGGGGGGACAGAGGTTTTTGTGGGACTTCTTCTGGCATTGCCCTTTTTTGCCCACAATGTGAGCGCGTACGGGTGGCCGGATGTGCTGGGGTGGAGACGTCACGCGGCCATCGTGGTAGGACAGCCAACAACCTCCGAGTACATCGCTCAACACGGTTGGGTCGCGTACTTACACCGAGCCGTTACCTGGACGTTCCGCTCTTTCTGGGGACAGTTTGGGTGGATGGGGGTGTTCATGGACGCGCGGGTATACAAAGTGTTGGCGTATTTCACGGCCTTGCTCTTCATTGGCATTGGGGTGTTTCTCCTGCACGGGTGTCGTCCTCGGTTAGAACGGCTGATTCTGAGGAAGAAGACGCTATCTCCCGAATGTTTGACCGAATACCAACATAACGGCTTGGGCGTCCTTTCCGCGGCCGCGGTAGGCACGTGGATCGCCTACCTCGGTTACAACATCACGTTCTTGCAGCATCAGGGACGGTATCTGTTTACCGGGCTGGTGCCCTTGGCGGTGATTTCTATTCCGGGCATTTGGATTCTCTTGGATCCACGGCAAGCGCGTCGGGCAATGACCGTTTCCGCATTGCTGGGGTGGTTGGCGTTGGGGCTGGCCCTGGCGAACATCGCGGGATTTGACCGTTGGGACGCGTTGACACTGTTTGGCATGGCGTTTTGGTTTGGTCTGGCCGAAAAATTCCCCCGCTGGCGTCCTCTGTGGCTGGGATTGCCCTTTATGGGCCTGGCCCTGTTGGATGGTGTAGCCTTGTATCAATTTATTCTCCCCGCGTTAACGTAGATGTGTGAGCGTGATGCGGGTCTTGTTTCTCTTTTTGGACGGTGTTGGTCTGGGCGAACCCGATGCGTATGTGAATCCTTGGTGTGCGGCCTCCTTGCCCACGCTGCGATCCCTACTCGGAGGACGCATTCCTTCCTTAGAGCACCCGTATGTGGTGACTTCTGACGCGGTGCTGTATCCTACCGATGCAACCGGCGGCGTGACCGGTCTTCCCCAAAGTGCTACGGGCCAGGCCAGTCTCTTAACGGGGGTGAACGTGCCCGCGCTTGTGGGCGAACATTACGGCCCCCGTCCGGACCGGCGTATTCGACCTTTGCTGGAGCGAGATACCTTCTTGCTCTCGGCCCTCAAGGCAGGAAAGCGCGTGGCCTTTGCCAACGCATATCCCCCCCGTTTCTTCCAACAGGTGGATTCAGGACGTCGCTTGCCCGGCGCCCTGCCTTATGCTGCCCGGTCTGCAGGTATACGCTTGCGCACGGCAGCGGATCTGGCCGCGGGGCGTGCGTTCAGCGTGGATTACACCAATCAGGTCTGGCGTGAGCAGCTGGGCTTCCCCCACATGCCGGTGTGGACCCCCCGAGAAGCCGGACGGCGGTTCGCGATGTGGGCTCAGGCGTACGATTTGGTGGTGGTAGACCAGTGGGCCACGGACATGGCTGGTCACCGTCGGGATTGGGAGATGGCGGTCACGTTATTGGAGCGATTTGACGCGTTTTTGAACGGGATTGTGGAAACGATTGATCTGGCCTCTACAGTAGTTCTTGTGACCAGTGACCATGGGAACCTGGAGGACATGCGTACCCGACGCCATACCCGAAACCCTGTATTCACCCTGATAATCGGGCCCTGGCGCGTTTTGGGCAATGGGCGAGTGGAGCATCTCTATCAGGTACGGACGGTGGTAGAACGGGCGTTGGCCATTGAGCGGACCGACTAATACATCGTGTTCCACGGATTTCCGCGTAATAAGAGGACGACATGCGTGTGAGGTTGGCTCCTGCGACGGCCAACCTCACACGCATCTTCTCTTTTCCTTTTAAAATCTAGGTGTACCCGCGACGTGCAGGCTTCGCCTTACGCCAACCCCAAGAGCCGATCCTCCTCTTGGGCCACACGAATGCCTTCTTCCACGTTGACCCGGGTAAGGAGTAATCCCCCGGCAATGAAGAAGGCGACCAGCGCGAGGATGGATAGTCGACTGGAGCCGGCCAACCCACCGATAAACGCGAAAAGTGCAGGCCCCACAATGCCCGCGAATTTGCTGGACACATCGTAGAAGCCGAAGAACTCTGCGCTCTTTGCCTTTGGCGTGAGTCGTCCGTACAGGGAGCGGCTTAACGCTTGTGTCCCCCCCTGGACCATCGAGACGAGCACGGCCAGGATCCAGAAGTGAATAGGCGCGCTCATAAAGTATCCCCCGATAGCAATGAGCGTGTAGATGATCAAGCCAAAGAGGATAGCCGGTTTTGCTCCGACCTTTTGGCCGATGCGTCCGTAGATCAAGGAGAAGGGAACACCCAGGAATTGCACAAGCAGCAGGGAGCCGATAAGGTGGGTCTCCCCAATGCCGATCTCCGCGCCGTAGATGGTCGCCATAGTGATAATGGTGCCGATGCCGTCATTGTACAGCCAGAACGCGACGAGGAATTTGACCAACTCGTCGAACTTGCGAATCTCGCGGAACGTGTGAGCCAAACGTTGGAACGCAGCCTTCACCGGATGTTTCAGGCTCTCCCCCTCTTCTAAAACATGAGGCGGTTCGGGGACAACCCGCATAATGGGAATAGAAAACACGGCCCACCAAACGGCCACGCTCACAAAAGAAAGGCGGGTGGCTATTTCCGCGTTGGGGATGTGGAAAAGTTCGGGTTTCATAATCCAGGCCAAGTTTAAGGCCAGAAGTAGGCCGCCACCCAAGTAACCCAACGCGTACCCTTTGGCCGACACGTAATCGATATCCTCCGGGCGGGCGATGTGAGGGAGGAGGGAGTCGTAAAAGATGTTGGCGGCCGCAAACCCGTATCGCCCGACAATGTACAGCAGAGACGCGGCCAGCCAATCCCCGGTACTCACAAAGTACAAGAGGGCTGTGGCCAAAATGCCCAAAGAGGCGAACGCACCAAGAAAACGTTTTTTGGCGCCGCTGTGGTCGGCCATAGCGCCCAAGACCGGGGCAGAAAGTGCGATGAGTAACATGGCAATTGTGTTGGTGTATCCCCACTTACTGCTGGCCGCGACTCGGGGCATATCCTTGGCGATGACCGTGCTGTAGAACACGGGGAGGACGGCGGCCATAATCGTGGTGGCAAACGCGGAGTTCGCCCAGTCATACATAACCCACGCGTTGATGATACGCTTATAGGTGCGCTCATCCACCTGATCGGCAATCGTGTTCATTGTGCTCCTCACCGGTGTGGGATAGAGGGGGACAGAGGTGTGACCGCAGGAAGCGATCACACCTCTGTTATTTTAGGCCTTCTTTTGCTGTTCTGCCAATTTGCGGCGTTCTTCCTCGACCAATACCCGCCGGAGCAGTTTCCCCACTTGGCTCTTGGGCAACTCGCTGCGGAATTCCACCAACTTAGGCACTTTGTAGGGGGCCAGATATTGACGGCAGAATTCGATGATCTCTTCCTCGGTGGCTTGTTCGCCTTCCTTCAGTACGATGTACGCCTTTACCGTCTCGCCACGATACGGGTCGGGAACACCGGCGACTACGGCTTCCAACACCTTCGGGTGCTTGTAGAGAACTTCTTCCACCTCGCGCGGGATGATGTTGTAGCCGCTGGCAATGATGATGTCCTTCTTGCGATCCACAATGTAGAAATATCCTTCCTCGTCCATGCGGGCGATATCGCCGGTGTGCAGCCAACCTTCTTTGTCCAACGCGATCTTTGTTTCCTCGGGCCGATTCCAGTAGCCCTTCATCACCTGAGGACCTTTCACGCACAGTTCCCCTACTTCGCCCGCGGGCAGTGGTTCACCCGTGTTTAAGTCCACGATGCGTGCGTCCGTGCTGGGGAAGGGCAGCCCGATGGAACCGGCCTTGCGTTTCCCGTAGATGGGATTGCTGTGGGTGACCGGGGAGGCTTCGGTAAGGCCGTATCCTTCCACCAGGCGACCGCCGGTGATTTCTTCGAATTTCTTTTGGATTTCCACGGGCAGGGCCATGGCGCCACTGATGCACGCTTCCACACTGCTTAGATCGTACTTGTGCACCTCCGGGTGATTGACGATCGCGGTGTACATGGTCGGTACCCCCGGAAAGATGTCACATCGTTCCTCGTGGATGGCTTTCATCACCACATCGATGGGGCGCGGGTTCGGGAGAAGAATCACCGTGCCGCCGGTGTAAATCCCGAAAAGCAAGGCGACGGTCATGCCGTACACGTGGAAGAAGGGGAGGGCCCCCATCACCTTCGCCTGTCCCCGTCGGACGGTGGGAATCCAGGATGCGACTTGGATGGCATTCGCCACCAGGTTGCGGTGTGTGAGCATCGCGGCTTTGGGCACGCCGGTGGTGCCTCCGGTGTATTGGAAGAGGGCCACATCCTCGTGATCGACGTGGACCGGTTCGGGCTGCGTGCCCAGACTCATAAATGTGCGCCAGTGGTACACACCGTTGCCCTCGGGCACATCCACCATCATCTTCTCCTTACGTAACGTCCTTTCAGTCAGCCCTTTGAAGAGGCCACCAATGTACTCGACGATATCGGTGATAATCACTTTATTCGTGGGTACCCGCTCGCGTATAGCTTGCCAGCGTTCGTAAAACGGACTCAGCATGACGATGGTTTCCGCTCCCGAGTCCTTCAACTGGTGTTCCAATTCATGGGGGGTGTACGTCGGATTGGTGTTGACGACGATGGCCCCGGCCTTCAACGCGCCAAAGAACGCGATAACAAATTGGGGTGTGTTGGGCAGCATAACGGCCACCCGTTCTCCTTTTTTGACACCCAACTTTTGTAGGCCGGCGGCAAAGCGGTTCACTTCGGCCTGGAGATCGCGGTACGTCAACACGGCCTGGATGCGCAACCCCAAGGGAAGATACCGGAGCGGCATCTTGAGGGCCGGTTGTCCGGGAAAGTCTGTGGCCGAACGGTCCAGGAACGCGTACAAGGGAATGGGGGGGATGTCAACAGTCGGTGGGACTCCTTCGTCATAGAAAGCCAACCAGGGCTTTTCGGCGGTCGTTGCCATTGCGCTTCCTCCTTTGGTGGATGGTGGATTCTTACGTCAAAGCCGATGAGCGATCACTCCGACCATGTGCTTCCTTGACGCGAAATACGGAGTTTACAGGGTTTTGCAGAGAACGAACCCCCAGGGTCAGACGAGTAGGCGAAGGTATTGCCTTCGCCTATCAACGGCCTTCTAAAAAGGACATGCTACGGCTCAAGGGCCGCTATGATGTTTTCACCTGTGAGACTGTTGGAAAGTCCTGCGCAGTTTGTAATGTCTATTGACAAAAGGCCTCGTGCCTCGTTATAATGTCATAGGCCGTTTGGCCGACAATACTTCGTGCGTGTGGTCTAATGAACCGACACATCGCGTTTTATGGTCCTTGGCGAGTTTTCCCGCCCCCATTTGGGTCAGGGCACATACGTGGAGTGTTGTCAGACCCGTGACGTGTCGGTCCCTCCGATGGTAAAGGATGGACTTTATTCCCCACTTTTTATTGTGCAGGTTTGTGTTCGGTCGGTGTTTACGGCCCGTTCCGCCGGGACGACTCATTGTCCGGCAGGATGGTTTCACAAGCGTAGCCCGCAGTTGTCAACAGCCGGGTTGTCCGGGCCTTTGCAAGTGCGGCATCGAGATGCGGTTGTCATAGCGGCGCCGGGCCGCCGCATTCCAAAAGTGTTATGAAAGCGGCGCCGGGTCGCCGCATTCCAAAAGTGTCATTCAAGTGGCTATGAGAGATGTTCGTCGTTTAAAGGCAGAAGAGAAAAGGTCCATGGATGACAATAAGTGGTTTCGGGAGACTTTAAACGCATTATTTCAAGATGTCCGTTTGTGGTGGTTGGTGGCACCGTGGTTTTTGTTTCTCTGGCTGGCCCAGGTGTTGAGTGGTGGGATGGTTATCGGTGAAGAGGCTCGTCTCCGGTGGCTAATGTCCCATTCCGCGTTTTCGCATCTCTTATCTCAAGTGGAGACGTTCTGGGACTTGGTACGCATTTTGCCGCGAATGGTTTACGAATTTTGGGGCTTTCGTGCTTACTTTCTCCTGGGGCTCATCGCCCTGAGCATTTTATTGTGGCTCGTGAATTTGGTGCTCACCGGCACTATCATCTATCATACGATGCCCATCCATAAACGCCCTCCTCGCCTGGAAACGAGTTTGTACACCGGCCTGAAACGGACTCCTTGTCTTTTTTTGGTCAATTTGATAATGGGGGCCCTCGAGATGGTATTGTTTCTTCCGTTTCTTGGGGTGTTCTTGGTCATTCTCAAAGTCGCTATCGATTATTCACCACCTGCAGGGGTGAATGCATTTCTTCCCGTACTTCTGGTCAGCAGTCTGTGTTTCTTTATCCCTCTGCTGTTCTTGGCGATGTTTGTGGTGGGCGTGTATCAAAATCTGACATACCAAGCCTGTGTCCAAGAGGGAAGGCGCATGGGCGCGTCGTTCTTGCGCGCGTGGGCTGTTGGGCGCCACCGTCCGGGGCCAGTTCTTCTTTTAGGCGTCATTGCCCTCCTGTTGGCCGGCGGAGTGGAGTTGGTACAGTGGGTTTTCACCCAAACGCTGCGCATATGGTCTATAGCCGAGGGCACCGAAGCACTTTTCGGCCTGTTGGTTTGGACAGTTCTCGCGGGTATTGTGGCTTTTCTCTCGGTGTTTAAGGACGTGTTGGTGTTGGTGCTTTATACCAAAGCATGGCCTGATATCGCAGGGCTCACGCAAGTGGATGGGGATGAGGTGTAGGGCGTTCTCACAGCACACGTCCGCCCGATGTGCCTCCTACCCGCTTCGGCAGATCTCGACGCCAGTGCACGCGTGGATCATCACGGTGACGTCGACGCCACCACACTCCCTGGGGGTACCCGATCATTTTGCCTATGTCCCCGATAACCCGCAGCGCGGGTACCCAGAGATATTCTCGCCAATGGGGCCCCTTCCTACCCGTGTGAAGTCGCTTCAGGCGCCACCAAGGACGTCGGCAATACGCGACCACTCCCAGAAGAATGAGTCCCCAGAAGAGCGGGTGGATGGTCCAACCCAGCACCAAGAGCGCGGGGAGCGCCACAAAATACGTTCCGTAACGGATGGCGTGACGCATGCGCCACAGGTCTGCTTGTCCGTCCCCAAACGCGTAATTTCGATACTGGCGGAAAAAGGCGCGCACCGTGGAACGGGGGCGAAAGTACACTACGGCATCCGGTGCCCACGCAAACTCCCCGGCCAACGCGCGTATCCGCAAATCGAAGACCACATCCTCGCTGTAGGCTAACCATTCCGGGTATCCCCCCACCTGTTCCCATACATCCCGCCGAAACGCCACCGAACGACTGGAAGGCAGAAACCGGGATGGGTCGATCTCCTCCACCAAGGGGAGTGTGGTGGCAGCTAATGCCCACTCGAACAGCGTTTGGGGGTCAGGGAGGAAGAAGCCGGCCACGGCCGGTGGATTCTCCCCGCGATCCCAGGCCGCGATCAGATGGGCCAGCCAGTCGGGGGGGATACGGACTCCCGCGTCGGTGCTGGCGATGATGTCTGCTTGTGTCGCACGAATGGCCGCGTTACGTCCCTCGCTGATATTCGCTCCGGGCAAGGAAATCACGCGCAGGGGCAAGCGTTCCGTGTACTCCTGGAGGATTGCCAGGGTGCCGTCCGTGGATCCCCCATCGACGATGATGATCTCGTCGGGGGCGCGCGTTTGCGCGGCCAACGAATCCAGCAAGGTCTGGATGCTCTCGGATTCGTTTAGAACCGTGGCGATAACTGCGACTCGTGGGCTCATTGGATGAGTTCAATATCGTAGTCCACCACCTCCGCGTCTATACGCATCCGTTCGACGGTTTGTACGGCCTTCGTGAGCAAGGAGTGGACGTAATTGGCGTCGGAACTCACGCAGGTGATGGCGATGACCGCGCGTTGGTACACATCTTGCGCGTCCACTTCGGCTACGGAGACGTTAAACTCGTTGCGAAGCCGAGCGATAATTGGACGTACCACCGCGCGTTTGCCTTTGAGTGAGCCGTTGTACGGTAAACGTAACTCTATAGTTGCGACTCCGATGGTAAACATGGCCAACTTTAGATACGGTATGTCCAGTGGGATTGTGTGTACACTTCTCGTTCTAAGATTTCAGCCAGTGCGTATTCCTCAGGTGTCAATGTTCCTTCGGTAAATTCTACGTTCAGCGCCTCGGAAAAGCCTTGGGTCAGGGCTTGGGCTGCTTCGGCAAAGGAAACCGGATGTCCTAGCGCGTGCTCAACGCTGGTGGCCCGTTGGGCCAAAGCGCCACGCAGGGCATGGCGCACGTCCTCTTCCAGCGCCAAGTAATCCACCAGTCGGGCGACATCGCCATATAGGGGGATGGCACCGTGCTGGAGAACCCAGTCTTTTTTACGCACCTGTGCACTGCCTACGATTTTTCGGCCGTCCACGGTCAGGATTTCGTACGCGGACGGGACTTCGAAACACGCCGCGCTGACATCGGGCCCTGCCCGTGCCGACGCGTCTGCCTTATACACTCGAACCCCTAGACGCTCCAGGCCCCGGGTGATTCCCTCACTGAGCCGGAGATAACAATCCAGAACCATGCCTCGTAACCGCGGCTCATCGGCCGGCCCGGCCACACTGTACGTGATCTCATCCACGTGCAGGATGGCGCGACCTCCGGTGGGACGACGAACTACATCGATCCCGTGGGCCTGTGCTTTATCCACGTCGATGTCGGCAATGGATTGGTGTCGCCCCAATGAGATACAGGGGGGATCCCAGGCGTAAAGGCGCAAGGTTGGAGGTACATGCCCTTCCCCGGCCATGCGCGCGATGGCTTCGTCTACCGCCATGTTCCAGGAGCCACGGCCCGGACCGTGGATAATCAGGCGCCATTGTCCTTTGGGAAAGCGATTCTTCTCCTCACTCATGGTTTTTCCGCGATGGCGATAATTCCCGTGCCCCAAGGAAAGGAGAGCCGACGCAGGATTGTGGCTTCTACACGGCCGATGCCGTGAAGAAGGGTATTCAGGGGCTCCGGGGTGGGTTCCATCTCCACCTGATACGCGTCCTCGTCAAAGTGCGGCGAAGCGAGGTCGGGTTCAAAGCGTCCGCGACGGGCCAGAATCACGGCAGCGGCCAGCGGGAAGATGAAGAAGTTATTGTACGAGCTGCGTAACACTCGAAATCCATGTTCTTCTATCTTACGAATCAGTTCAGGCCGCGTGTAACGTCGTTGATGGCGGTTGAGCACGTCGTTTTTGCTCCACAGGAACATGAACGCGGGCACGGTCACCAGTAGTTTTCCTCCCGGTTTGAGTACTCGATATGCTTCTGCGAACACGCCTGTTTCGTTGGGCACGTGTTCCACCGTGTCTAACAGCGCGACCAAGTCGAAGGAGGCATCCTTGTACGGCAACGCGTCCGCACCACCCTGGCTCACGGTGAGGCGTCGCTCGTGGGCCACCCGCAATGGCCGTGGGTTCACATCCACGCCCATGTACCGTCCATAATGGCGCAAGTGGTGGGCCATATTGCCTGCACCACAGCCCACATCCAGAACCAGGCGCTGTCCGCCTGGGGCCCCTGCGTACATGTCCAGGTATGTCAGGATGGCCCGAGTACGTGTAGCGAACCACCAGTGTTTATCTTCTTCCAGCAGAACAAGCATTGGTGTTCTCATAAGCCCTCACGAACACGAGGGCGAAGCCACATGCTTCGCCCTCGTGTTTCTCCATAGATAGACATTTGTGAGAGATTCAGCCCTTCTTTTTCTTCGATCGAGGGAGCGCAGGGGACGCGCCCCGGATTGCTGCTTGCTTAGCCTTCCTCGGTTGGCGTGAGCACTCGAATGATGCGCTCCAGCAATTCGTATACGAATTGCTGGCGAAAGCCTCCCAAGACCGCTACCAGCGCGGGGAACATCTGGACGCCCCGCGTGCTTTCCGTCGTGGGTATTGTTCCTTCCAACGCGAGGAAACCGGTAGCAATAATCAAGAACACGATGCCACCGAGAATGAACCCCATCAGCGGTTGGATAAGATACCACATGTTGTACCGTTTGTCGAAATCCTGCTCATGGGCAACGTGCCACCAGAGGCTGTACAAGGCTCCAACAACGCCGCCGATGCCGCCCCACATGAGACTGGTCAAGAAGGGGATGAGCACATCGATGTACGGTGATTGTCCCCCTCCCACTACGATTTTTACCCATTGCGTTAAGGGGGTCTGCCATATTTGCAAGGCGATAAACGTGCCCAGAAACACCACCAGGCAGCAGACTTCGTACATGAGCAGACGATACCCGTATTTCCGCCCCCACTCCACATACTGCTGAAAGCGGTGGAGTACGGTCTTGACTTGGTTTACTTTGTACTCCGCGTCGACCAGACGTTCGGGCGCGCCCCACAGCAGTTCACGCGCTTCTCGCAGGGCCCCTAGGGCCTCATCTGCCGCTTCCTTGTTCGTGGAGAGATAACGTGGGATCTCCTCATATAAATCAGAGATCTCCCGTTCCAAGCGGTCAAAATGCTCTTGGGAAATGCGTAGGATGATCTCCTCGCGTGGGAGGGTGGTTTCCCCGCCTGTTGGTTCGGGGATTTCATAAGGCGACGTTTCGGTGGACAAGGGCGGTGTCGTCTCAACGTGCATAGGGGTCTCGACCAATGTGCCCCCAGGGTGCAAATCCGGTGGGGGCATCTCTCCCCCCTCTTCTGGAGGAGGGATCTCATCCCTGTCCGGTGGAGGATATACCTCTGCCGTTCCTGTGGTTTCTGATAATGGTTCCGTAGGTTCAGGAGGGTGTGCTTCCGTTGAGAGGGGAATGGAAGCGATTTCGTCGTGGACATTGCCCGCGGCCATGACTTCTTTGTCCAACATGTCGGCTAAGATCTTGTCGGCATGTTCCGGTGAAGTCTCCGCGCCGTCTGGGGAAATTGCCTCTTGGGGCTGTGTTTCTTCGGTGGGGGCTGCGTGCTCTTCCGCCTCCTCCACGCCCTCCCCGAAGAACGCTTCGACTCCCCGACCCACGGTGGACTTCACCTTTTCGTGGAGGAGTTCTGTGGTTGCTTTGCTGCTTTTCTTACGACGACGTTTCTTTTCGGCCATGGATGAGTACCTCCGCGAGTTCACGATACGCTTGTGCACCGGGATGATTTGGCGCGTAGTCTAGGATAGATTGGCCCGCCACCGCTGCTTCGGCAAAGCGGATACTGCGCCTTACCGTGATGGGGAACACGTAGTCGCCAAAGAGCGCCCGTGTTTCTTCCAGGATTTGTCGCGTGTGCCAAGGTCTTGGGTCAAACATGACGGGCAAGATGCCACGCACCTTTAACCGTGGATTCAATCGTCTTCGGACCCTGGCGATGTTCTCAAACAGCGTGCCCAACCCACGCAATGCTAAGAATTCACATTGCAGCGGGATAATCACCTCATCGGCCGCGGTCAGGGCATTGACGGTCAGCAATCCCAGATTCGGCGGACAGTCAATGAGAATAAAATCGTACTCATCGCGCAGGGGAGTGAGTATACCTTTCAGCGCGTGCTCTCGGCTCGCGCGCTCCACCAGTTCCAGTTCGGCCGCGGCTAAGTGAATATCAGACGGGATGACATCTAACCCGTCCTTGAGCGAGATGATGGCCGTGTGTGGGTCCTCATGGTGACCGCTAAGGAGTGTGTACATAGTGGGCATGCCCGTTTGAACCTCTACACCCACGGAACTGCTCAGCGATCCCTGAGGATCTAAATCCACTAAGAGAACACGTTGTCCCTTTTCTGCGAGAGCGGCCCCCAGGTTGACAACGGTGGTGGTTTTCCCCACCCCCCCTTTTTGGTTGACGACGGCGATGATTGTTCCCATGTGTGTTCCTCGAGGTGTGTACATAGCGTGGGGAATGATGTGCGTTTTATACACACGCTCATGGTTTGTGTGTATTATACCACATGCTGCAAATTCCACACGTTAGGCCCCATGTGTTAGTCCTCGTTTTGACCCTGCGTCTGTGCGCCTTTAGGGAGTTCGGTGCCGGGGCCGTAGAGATAGACCGCGCGCCAAGGTTCGTACTTGCTGACGAATTCCTGTTGTTCGATGATCTGATCCCCACGGCGTACGGTTCGGGTGATGCGCACGGTCATGCCCTTTTTAGGCCATTCCACTTGTTTTATAGTCCCCTTGGGTAAGGAGGGATCTTCAATGTAAAGGGGAGGGGGCGGCTCTTCAACGTTTTCATAAATGGGTTTGCCGATCTCCACGGTCCAATCGGGTCGAGTTCCCCATAGTCGGAAGATAAGAACACCGTTGCGGGTGTCCACAACCGGTTGGATGAGCAAATAAGCGGGCGTGGTGTTTTTGAACTTCAAGTCCACATAAGGGGAATAGACGGTGGCGTCCATGCCGGGTTCGCCGTACCAGGAGACGATGTATCCGTGGTTCCACCGTTCCAAAATGGGCAAGCCGGCGAAGAACGCGGCCCGGAACAACGTGGTCGAGACTTGGCAGACGCCGCCGCCGATGCCCACCGCGGTGCGGTCTCCCCAGATGATGAGGGAATCTTCGTACCCGTTAGCTGCAGTAATGGGACCGGCTTCCTTGTTGAACGAAAAGGTGCCCCCCGGCGGAATCACAACCCCCCGCACGGCTTCCGCGGCTCGTACAATGTTGTGCACCCGGGCCGGGCTTGAACCGCGGAATGAAGTGCGTCCTTCAGCGACGATCTCGTGAATACCTAACTCCTCCGGGGTTGCGTCCATGGGAACGGCGGGGGGTACAGAATGGGCGGGGACGCGGACTCGATGGTGTCCTTTTTCCAGCGCGTTGGCAATCACGTCCACCGCCGCGTCCACATTCATGTCCCAACCTTTCTGACTGGGGGAAAGGACGATGAATTGACGCGTATCGGGATTGTAATCCAATCGGGCATCTACGGGAGCACGGCGGTACCGGTTGGCCAAATCCTGCAGGAGTGCGCGCAATGTATCACGTTTGACATGGACCAAAACGTCCACGTGGCCATCTGGGTGACGTTGAGGCGTCAATTGAACCACCTTGGTGAGAGCGGCTGTGTCCAGCGCCATGACCCGATCGCCCATGTCCAGGAGAAGCGGTTGCGACAGAAAACGGGTAACCTGTTCGTCCAGTGCATGAACATCCAATGGGGGCGGTCCACTACGGCGAACGATGACGGGAACCGGCGCGACGAGTTCACGTGTTTGAACGACATGGTCCAACGCGTGTTTCAGGGCGGTCCAGCTGCGCAGCATGTCCACTTCCTGTCCGGCTCGTCCCGGCGCGTAGAGAACACCTGTGGCGGTAAGCATAACGGATGGATCTTCGAGAGGCCGATAAAGTGAGGCGGCCAGCGCGTTGAGCCATTGTCGGGCCTCCCCCAATACAGGCTGAAATGCAGGCCCGGGAAAGTATATCCCATGCCACAGGGCATACAGTTGCTCGCGTATTTGGGTCCACAAGGGACCGTTACGACCATATGCGTAGGCCCGAAGGAGTGGCGCGCGGAGATTCGTTTCCGTTTTGGGGTAGATAAACCAGGAGCGACCTTCATACGTCACTTCCACCGGTGGAATGGGGGGATCTGTATACGCTTGGAAGAGGATACGACGGGCCTCGGTGAGAGAAAGTCCGCCCAGGTGGATTGACCCGACGACAACACCGGGGTAGATGCGCATTTGGTAATGCGATGTCCAGAGGAGGAACACTAAGGCGGCCAGCGCTACAGGCGTGCTGATCCACAGCAGGATCCAGGAGAACCCATGGCGACGATGGGAGCGACGATGTGCGTCGGTTCTACCGTAACGGCTCATATAACCTCACTTTGTGTATGTTCCTCCACCGGATACGGGAGTGCCCGTCAATCCATGAATCTCCCTCTTTTGGGCGCGGCGTATCGGTCGCTCAGGCAAACTGCTTCAGGAAACGAATATCGTTGCTGAAGAAATAGCGAATGTCGTTGATGCCATGCTTGAGCATGGCAATGCGTTCCGGCCCCATGCCAAAGGCGAAACCGGTGAACTCATCCGGATCGTAACCGCCGTTGCGGAGCACCACCGGATGAACCATGCCTGCTCCCATAATCTCCAACCACCCGGTGTACTTGCACACGCGGCAGCCCTTACCACCGCAGAGGATGCAATCCATGTCCACCTCCACGCTGGGTTCGGTAAAGGGGAAGTGGGAGCAGCGGAAGCGCAATTTGCGCTCCGGACCGAACATTTGGCGCACAAAATTGACCACCGTGCCCTTTAAGTCGGCAAAAGTGATATTGCGTCCGATGACCAGTCCTTCCACTTGATGAAACATCATTTCCGAACGCGGGGTCACCTGTTCATAACGATAGCATTTGCCCGGGAGAATCACTCGAATAGGTTCCGGCGCGAACTCCCGCATGGCCCATATCTGCCCCGGTGAGGTGTGCGTACGAAGGAGTTGCCCTTCGTTGGTGGTGTAGAAAGTGTCCCACATGTCGCGTGCCGGGTGGCCGGGCGGAATGTTCAGCAATTCAAAATTATATTCATCGGTTTCCACCTCCGGCGCGTCGTACACCTGGAACCCCATCTGTTTGAAGATGTCCACTATTTCCCGCAATACCATGTTGCTGGGGTGATACCTTCCTACAGGTGGACGCCGGCCCGGCAATGTGGGATCAAAGGCTTCGGTGCGCAATTCACTTTCAATGGCCTGACGCTTGAGAGCTTCTTGTCGTTCCTCGAACGCGTGTTGGAGGCGTTGCTTTAAGGTGTTTACGGCTTGTCCGTATGCCGGACGTTGCTCCGGGGGCAACTCGCGCAGTCGCTTGATGGCCTGAGTGGCTAATCCTTTACGCCCAAGGTATTTGACTCGCCAGGCATCCAGGGCCTTCTCATTCTGGGCGTGTTGAAGTTCCTCCAGGGCGGTGGATTCCAATTGTTGGAGTTCCTGTAGTTCCTCCTGTAGCGTCATGGTTCATCCTCGTTATGTTGGGTGGTCTCTGGGTCCAAGATGTCCTCATTATCCCTGTCTTCCAATAATTTGTCAATCGTTCAAGAAAACGGGTATGATGAGCCTTGTACGGTGGTCGGGGAAGAACTCCGGCCCATCGCCGAGGTATCTTTCCGGAAAGTCTTAAAATTTTTGTCCCCCGTAATTTTCTACCCCTTTTTGCGTCATCATAAACGGGTAAGGGCATTGCACAGAAAGGGTACAAGGCGGATCCGTGGCAGCCAACAATGCAGACAGCCAGGTATATGAGCGTGTACGCGCTTTAGACCCAAGCGCGCTCGCTCAAATATACGATATGTACTCGACGAAGATCTATCGATACATCTATCACCGCGTTGGGGATCCGGATGTTGCCGAGGATCTAACGGCCCTTACCTTCACCAAAATGTTGGAGGCCATCCATAGTGGACGCGATTGGCATACATCTTTTTCGGGGTGGCTTTATCGCATTGCTCATAATGTGGTGGTGGATTACTTCCGCAAGAAGGGGCGGGCCCAATATGTTACGCTTGACACGGGTCTGCCCCTTCGTGCTGAGGATATGGATCCCTTCCAGGAAGCCGCGAAGACTCTCCAACGGGAAGCTCTTCGACGGGCCATCGATCAACTGACGCCGGATCAAGCAACGGTGATCGTCATGCGATTTTTGGAAGGGTACAGTATTGCCGAAGTGGCCAAGGTTATGGGAAAGACAGAGGGCGCGGTGAAAGCTTTGCAATTCCGAGCCGTTGAACGGCTTCGGCATTTAATGAAGGATATATCGTGAGCGATCCCACACGCTTGGAACGCTTATTTGAAGAAGCGGTTGAACGCATAGAGGCCGGAGAGCCCATTGAGCAGGTGCTGGCATCGTATCCGGCCGAAGTAGCGCGCGAGTTGGAACCCTTGTTATCCGTCGTTTCCCTGTTCGATGGGTTCCCCGAACCGCCCCCTCGATCCCCGCGACGCGTCGCCCAGGGACGGGCGGCGTTTCTGGCCCAAGCCGCTCAGATGCGCTCTCAACCCTCCTGGTGGGAGCGTCTGACCCGGTCGTTGCGTACCCTCGTGGGCGGGTTATCGCCTTCCTGGCAGAGGATCGCGTTAACCGTGTCCGCGTTGTTGGTGTTGATTGTGCTCGGCCACACCACGCTGGTGCGAGCATCGCAGAGTTTGCCGGGCGATCCGCTCTACTCTCTCAAGCGCACCTGGGAGGGATTGACCGTGCTTCTGACCCTCTCGCCGGAAGAGCGGGCCGCCTTGCAAGCGGAATACATTAAACGTCGGCAGGCCGAAGTGGCCCAAGTTTTGCAACGTCATCGACCTGTAGACCGGTTACAGTGGGCGGGTTACATCGTATCTATCGAGGGAGAGATATGGCAGGTGGACGGCCAGACCCTGCGGGTGCCGCAGAGTGCGCGTATTCACGGGACGCCTGCCGTAGGGAAATGGGCCGACGTGGTTGCCATGGCTCCCGGCGACGGCACGCTTATCGCGCGGGAGATCATCGTCGAAGACCGGCCGCCTGTCCTCTCCATCCCGACGCCTACCCCAACCGCAACCCCGACCCCGTCGCCGACCGACACGGCGACACCTACGGCGACGGCTACCCCGACGCCGTCGCCTACACCTTCACCTACAGCGACACCTATCCCCTCCGCGACACCGACACCGACCGCGTCGCCTACACCTACGGACACAGCAACACCCACGGAAACGCCTACCCTTACCCCATCCCCGACCGCCACTCCGACCATCATGCACCAACCGGCGGTGGAATTCCAGGGGCACATCCAGCAAAAGCACGATACTCGTTGGCTCATTATGAACCACGTGGTGGATGTGTCTGAAGCCACCATTGATGAAAGCAAAGGCAAAGCGGATGTCGGCGCGGAAGTGTGGGTGCGTGGCTATGATATGGGCGAGTACATCAAGGCTGAACGGATCGTCGTCCTCTTGTCCATCCCGCACATGGATATCCCCGAGAGTATCACGGGCATCATCGAGTCCATGGACGGGGAGGTATGGGTGGTGAGTGGAACGACGATTATCGTACCGGCCGACGCCCAAATTTACGGAACCCCGGCGGTCGGCCGGTCGGTGACGGTGAATCTTATTCACAAAGCGGATGGGCGACGGATTGCGCGGGAGATTTATGTCCACCCCCAGAATCCCGTGCACGAGTTCACGGCTGTGCTCATGGCCAAGGATGGCAATCATTGGACCATCGGGGGGTACGTCATCTTGGTCGATGAGGCGACGACTATCGAAGGGGACCCTCAAGTGGGGGATGTGGTGGACGCGCGGGTAGAAGAGTTGCCGGACGGCACATATCATGCTCTGTCGATCCGGGTGCGGGAAAAGGCCACACCAACGCTCACCCCCACATCCACCTCCACACCCACGCCGACGTCCGTGCCGACGTTCACACCGACGCCGACGCCAACATGTACAGCCACGGCTACTCCCACTCCTGTGCCGCCGACCTTCACGCCCACCGCCACACCGACGTACCCCCCTACGCCTGCAGCCACAGCTACGCCCACGTCTACTCCCACGCCAACCAGTACACCGAGCCCTAACTCACCATAAAGCAGGCGCGGATATTTTCCATATTTAAGTCAGGGTGCATTCGTGGAGTTAGTCAATGGGCCTCGCACATAGGACTTTTGTCTCATGGCCCCCCTTGTGCACGTGTGGTATACTAGTAGTGTTAAATGGGTGTGGCGGGCCCTGTCGCGCGCCTTCTATCGTTTTAAGCACATATTCGTCTGTCCGGCTTTTATGATTCGAGCGGATTACATGACAGACCTACGACGTCGCCGCCCTCTAAATCGAATATGGATGTATGTGGGGCTCCTCTTTGTTTTGGTGAGCCTTGTGCCTGTGGTCGTGCACGCGGTAGAACCGGATAACCAGGAAACCTTCCCCGGTATGCTCAACGACGGCCTTTGGTTGTCTCCTCCTACGGTCTTGGGTACCCTCTCAGAACGTGCTCGCGTTACGGTTGTGTCCACGTCGAGCGGGGAGACTCATGTAGTGTGGGAGGAAGGGGGGCGACTGTATCACACGTGGCGCGATGTGCGCCGAGTGTGGCATTCCCCACGGTTGGTGTATTACGGTACCTCTCCCTCGCTGGCCGTGGATCCCCACGGCGTCGTTCATATGGTGTTCGCCCAGGATGTCATTGGGAATTTTGAAATCTACCATACCGTATTCAACGGGACAATGTGGTCACTCCCTACAAATGTATCCCACACACGAGCCCACTCGTATAGTCCCCACATCGGCGTGGGGCCTGATGGCGCTCTGCATGTGGTGTGGACCGATCGCACCGGAGGACAAGATCGGGTGTACCACGCGATCTTGCAAGGACAGGTGTGGGTGGACGCTCCTTTGCCCAACGCGTGGGGAAAATCTCCAACCCTGGAAATCGACACGCGAAATGTGGGCCATGTGATTTGGCAACAGCGAAACATCCACGGCCTGTGGGACGTGTACCACATGAGCGGCATCTCCGATGTGTGGCAATTACCCCAAAACATCAGTGATAACTCTAACGCGAACAGCGTCGCACCTCAGGCGGTCGTGGACCGGGAGGATTGGACCCACGTGGTGTGGTTGGAAGATGCAGCAACCGGACCGAGGCTGATGTATTCCGTAGGACGGGATCAGGGATGGTTGTGGCCACAGTCGCTCGCGAGGGGCCCGGTAGAGGATGTTTCCCTCAGCACCAGCGAACAAGGGATGTACATCCACGTGTGGTGGGCGGATACCCAAGGCTGGTGGGAACGCTGGCGGGCCAGTACGGCTTGGAGATGGTCCGCACCTTTGCAACTAGCCGGCTTCGGCGTTCGCCACTTTTCCTTCATCTTTTCCCCGCACAACGGGCGTCGGGTGGACGCCTTGTGGCAAGTAGAAGGGGATGACGGACAACGGATGGATTTGTGGTACGGTGAAATCCGCACCCCTGTAGTTCAACGTCTGTACTTCGCTATCATGGGACTCCGTTGAATTGCCTCTTATCTTCTTGATTTGACGTTGTTTCCCCTATCCATATACAATCCTCTTCGCTGCCGATGAACATGTTTGTCCTTGGGAGATGGTGTGAGCAGTGGGGAGGGTGTTCACCTCCTTTCCACTCCTCGTGTGGAAGACCATTTGAGGAAGTGCCGTCATGTTTGATGCGTTGTCCGAACGCTTGCAGGGTGTATTCGATAAACTCAACCGTAGAGGCGTCCTCACCGAAGCCGATGTGGACGCGGCCTTGCGCGAAGTGCGACTGGCTCTGCTTGAGGCCGACGTGAACTACAAGGTCGTTAAGGCCTTCATCCGTCGTGTGCGCGAGCGGGCCATCGGCGAGGAAGCCCACCGACATCTCACCCCGGCCCAGCAAGTCATCAAAATCGTTCATGAAGAATTGGTGCGCACCCTGGGCGAGCCGGGCCGTTTGAACTTCTCAGGATCGCCCCCCCACATTATCATGCTGGTGGGGTTGCAGGGGTCTGGTAAGACCACCACCGCGGCGAAACTGGCGCTGAAGCTACGTAAAGAAGGTCATCGGCCGCTGTTGATCGCGGCGGATACATATCGTCCCGCGGCCGTCCAGCAGTTGGAAGTGTTGGGTAAGCAAATCCAGGTGCCCGTGTACAGTGAGGGGACCGAACCGCCTCCCCCGGACATTTGTGAGCAGGGCGTAATCTATGCGCGTAAGCACGGTTACACTGTGGTCATCATGGACACCGCGGGCCGTCTTCATATTGACGACGCGATGATGGCCGAATTGGAGGCCATTCGAGATCGCACGAAGCCTAAGGAGATCTTGTTAGTTGTGGATGCAATGACCGGACAGGACGCGGTGCGCGTGGCCGAAGAGTTCAACCGTCGGGTAGGGCTAACCGGCCTCATCCTCACAAAAGTGGACGGCGATGCCCGCGGTGGGGCCGCAATTTCCGTACGCGAGGTGACCGGTGTGCCCATTAAGTACCTGGGCGTGGGAGAAAAATTGGACGCGTTGGAACTCTTCCATCCGGACCGGCTGGCCTCTCGCATTTTGGGGATGGGTGATGTGCTCACGCTCATCGAGAAGGCGGAGCAGGAATTGGACCGCGAGAAAGCGCTGGAGGCAGAAAAGCGCTTATTGGAAGGCACGTTCACCTTAGAAGATTTTCTTGAACAACTTCAGGAGATGAAGAAACTGGGACCTTTATCCCAACTCTTAGAGCTCATCCCGGGGATGAACCGTCTGGCAAAACAGTTACCTGCCGAGCTCACGGACAAACAGTTAAAGCGGGTCGAAGCGATTATTTATTCCATGACGCCGGAGGAACGTCGCAATCCTCGCATCATCAACAGCTCTCGGAAAAAGCGCATTGCTCGTGGTTCCGGCACAACGGTCCAGGAAGTCAACCAACTGCTACGGCAGTTTCGGCAGATGCAACAGTTGATGAAGCAGTTGCGTAAAGGGCGTTTTCCGGGTAACCTATTTGGTGGGTTTTTAGGATAGGTATGAGGTGACCGATTTATGGTGTAAGGAGTAGCAACTTTAGCGAACATCCATTATCTTGGTTGAAAAGGAGTAGAGGATCGATCATGGTGCGAATTCGTTTGCGACGGCAAGGTAAGCGCAATCAGCCATCGTATCGTATCGTGGTGGCCGATTCACGGGCGCCACGGGACGGTCGTTTTATTGAAATTTTGGGGTTTTATAACCCCCGTACAAACCCGCCCACGTTCCGGGTAAACGAGGAGCGGGCTCGCTACTGGTTGTCCCAGGGGGCTCAACCCAGTGAAGCCGTGGCCCGCATCTTGCGCAAGATGGGTGTTCTCAATTCGTAGGACTTTCAACATGTTCCATAAGGTACCTTGGCGCGGGGGGAACGCGGTCCTTCTCGGCCGAGGCTTGGGACAAACGTCCGGTTCTTTGTAGGGCCTTCCCGCAGGATGTATGGAAGGCTGCCCTGGAGAAAGGGGGGCTTCGATGAAAGAACTTGTGGAGTATATCGCCAAAGCGTTGGTGACCGATCCTTCTCAGGTTCGGGTTGAGGAGGAAGACAAGGGCGATACGATCGTGCTGCACTTGTACGTGGCTCCCGAGGATATGGGACGCGTCATCGGCCGGGGGGGGCGGGTAGCCAACGCTATGCGTACGCTGCTCCGTGTCGCTGCTACGCGTCAAGGAAAGCGGGTGACCTTAGACATCGGGTAACCGGAGCATCCGCAAAGGCCGCGTTGTCGTGGGTGAGAATCTCCGTAGAGATGGACACGTTTTGTCTCCGTGGACACGTGGTCGGTTGTGTTATTGGGTGAAAGCGTGTGGATGGGAAGAAAGGCGGAGGCGATATGTCTCCGCCTTTCCGTGTCTGTGAAGGAAGAGATGGCTCGACAGAAACGCCGAACACCGCGATACTTAGCTGTTGGGAGAATTGTCGCACCGCATGGCGTTCGAGGGGAGGTGGAAGTGGAGATTCACACCGATTTCCCCCAGCGCTTTGTTCCGGGCGCGCGCTTGCTGGTCGGTGAGCGCAAGGTGCCCATGAACGTGGAAAGTGTCCGCCCCTACCGGAAGCGCCTCCTCATCAAGTTCGCGGAGGTGGTGGATCGCACGGCCGCTGAAACCTGGCGGGGCGCGTGGATTCATGTTCCCGTCGAGGAGGCGTGGCCCCTGGCGGAGGATGAGTTCTATGAATACCAGATCGTCGGGTTGGATGTGTGGACAGATCAAGGTGAGTTCTTGGGCACGGTGGATCATATCATTTACACCGGTGCGAACGACGTGTACGTGGTGATCGGCCCTAAGGGCGAGGTGCTGCTTCCCGCCATCAAGCAGGTCATCTTAGATGTGAACTTGGACGAAGGACGGATGACGGTTCATTTATTACCGGGTTTAGTGGAAGCGGATTAAATGAACGACGATGAACGAAAGTACTGGGTGGGTTTTAATATGGTACGCGGGATCGGTCCGGCCCGCGTGCGGGCCCTATTGGATTATTTTGGGTCTCTAAAAGAGGCATGGCACGCGCCTCCCTCCTCGTTGAAGGAGGCCGGATTAGACCGACGCTCGTTGGATAACCTTTTGGCGGCCCGTTCCGACCTGAACTTGGATCGGGAAATGGATCGCCTCCGAGAGCGTGAGATCCAGGTCATTACGTGGCAGGACGAAGATTACCCCGCCCGGCTGCGACAGATTTACAATCCCCCACCGGTGTTATATGTTAAGGGAACGCTGTTGCCCCAGGATGATTGGGCGGTCGCAGTGGTAGGCACCCGTCGTCCCACGGATTACGGCCGTGAGGCCGCACGGGTGTTGGCGAGCGGTTTGGCGCGACAGGGCATTACTGTAGTGAGCGGATTGGCTTTGGGCATTGATGGCGTCGCTCATCGGGCCGCGTTGGACGCAGGAGGCCGAACGTTTGCAGTGTTAGGGAGTGGGTTTCGGCACATTTACCCTTCCCGGCATCGAGGATTGGCTCAGCGTATAGTGGAGAACGGGGCCCTGATCACCGAATACGCGTTGGACGTGCGGCCGGAGGCATCCAATTTCCCGCCTCGCAACCGTATAATAAGCGGACTCTCTCTGGGGGTGGTGGTGGTTGAGGCGGGCAAGACGAGCGGCGCACTTATCACCGCGGCATTTGCCGCCGAACAGGGCCGAGAGGTGTTCGCGGTTCCCGGCCCTATTTTTCACCAATCGTCGGAGGGCACAAACCACCTGATCCAAAATGGCGCCAAGGCCGTGACGCGAGTTCAGGATATTCTGGAAGAGTTGGACATTACCATGGCCGTGGAACAACAAGAGGCCCGTATTGCCATACCGAAAAGCGATGTGGAGGAGCAGATTTGGCAGTGTTTGGCCGGCGCGCCGCTGCACGTGGATGACATCGTTCGCATCACCGGCCTTGATCCCGCGGTGGTGGTGAGCACATTAACGCTGATGGAATTAAAGGGCTTAGTGCGTCAAATTGGCCCCATGCGTTATAGAATCGTTGGGTGAGACAATGAGCGAGAATGAAAAAGTGATGACTGATGCAACCCTTGAAGCGTATTGTGTAAAGTGTAAGACCAAACGACCCATCCAAAATCCAGAACCTTACTTCACGCCAACAGGCCGACCGGCCGTGCGTGGTACATGCCCTGTATGTGGGACCAAACTGGTGCGTCTGGGGCGGGTGCCGGGACACGAGCACATTCCTCCCCCTGATCCCGAGCACGTTGCCGCGGCAAAAGCCCAAGCGAAGGCCAAGAAAGCATCATCGGCAAAGCCAAAGAACAAGCGCGCACGGAGTTCCCGAAGTGCATCGGCAAAACAGGCGCCGACCATTGAACGATTGGTCATTGTGGAATCTCCCACCAAAGCGCGCACCATGGATCGTTTCCTGGGCCGGGGATATGTGGTGCGCGCGTCCAAGGGTCACGTTCGGGATCTGCTCAAATCGCGGCTTTCGGTGGACGTGGAACACGACTTTCAGCCCCGTTATACCATTCCCAAGGAACGGCGTCCGATTGTAAAACAACTGAAGGAGGAAGCCGCACGGGCAAAGGAGGTATACCTGGCCACCGACCCTGATCGGGAAGGGGAGGCTATTGCTTGGCACCTGATGCAGGCTGCGGAGATCCCGGAAGAAAAGGTGCGGCGGGTCGTCTTCCACGAAATCACCCAGGATGCCATCCGGGAAGCGTTTCAACATCCCCGTACCATTGACATGGATTTGGTGAACGCCCAACAAGCTCGGCGGGTGTTAGACCGCCTGGTGGGATATAAGGTCAGTCCTCTTTTGTGGAAGCGGGTGCGTAGCGGCACCTCTGCCGGTCGCGTTCAGTCGGTGGCCCTGCGGCTGGTGGTGGAACGTGAGCGCGCGATCCAAGCCTTTGTGCCCGAGGAATACTGGACCATCGCGGCCGAACTGGCCCGGCAGGCCGATCGGGAGCAACCGCATCGTCCCGTCTTTAAGGCGAATCTCCACCGTATTAACGGCAAAGAGCCGAGCCTGAAGAGCGAATCGGATGCTCAACACATCGTGTCCGACCTGCAGGGCGCGGTGTACATCGTGGAAAAGGTGAAACGTGGACAGCGTCGGCGTAAACCGGCCCCGCCCTTTACCACCAGTACCATGCAACAGGAAGCATCGCGGCGGTTGGGGTTCACGGCTCAACGGACTATGCGGGTGGCCCAGCAGTTGTACGAGGGTATTGACTTGGGGGCCGATGGTCGCGTGGGGTTGATCACGTACATGCGTACAGATTCCGTCCATGTGGCCGAAGTGGCTCAGCAAGAGGCACGGGCTTATATTGCCGAAACGCACGGCCCGGAGTTCTTGCCGCCTTCTCCGCCAAAGTACAAAACACGCACCCGCGGGGCCCAGGAAGCTCACGAAGCCATTCGTCCCACCTCTGTATTTCGAACGCCCGCCAAAGTGAAGCCGTACTTAAGCACGGAGCAATATAAGTTGTACGAGCTCATCTGGCGGCGTTTTGTAGCCAGTCAAATGGCACCGGCCATCTACGACACATTGACCGTGGACATCAGCGCAGGGCCGACGTCGGGGCCACGACCGTATATGTTCCGGGCCAGCGGCTCCCAAGTACACTTCCCGGGATTTCTCGTCGTATATGAAGAAGCCAAAGATGAGAACGGGACGGACAACGGGAAAGACGAAGGAAAAATTAGCATCCCACCCTTGAGTGTGGGCGATCTCCTGGATCTAATCCGCTTAATTCCCGAGCAACATTTTACGCAGCCGCCTCCTCGGTACACCGAGGCGACGTTGGTGCGGGCCCTGGAAGAGCACGGCATAGGCCGGCCTAGCACATACGCGCCTATTCTCACCACGTTACGCCAGCGGGGGTACATTGAACGCCAGGGGAAGAGTTTAGTGCCCACGGAATTGGGCTTCACGGTCAACGATCTTCTGGTTGAATACTTTCCCTCTGTGTTCGAGGTCGGGTTCACAGCCCGTATGGAAGAGGGGCTAGACAAAGTGGCCTCGGGCGAGCAGGATTGGGTCCAACTGGTGCGGGAGTTCTATGAGCCCTTCGCGGAGATGCTGAAAGTGGCCGAGGCTTCCATGCCAGACCGTCGGGTGCCGGATCAACCGACCGGCGAGGTCTGTGAGTTGTGCGGCGCGCCGATGGTCATCAAGACGGGGCGGTACGGGAAGTTCATCGCGTGCTCCAACTATCCCAAGTGCAAGAACACCAAGCCCTACTTCGAAAAAATCGGGGTAAAGTGTCCGGAGTGTGGCGCGGATTTGGTGATCAAACGCACGCGCAAAGGGAAGATCTTCTACGGATGTTCCCGATATCCCGAATGCACCTTCAGCGTGTGGGACCGTCCTCTCCCTTGGCCTTGTCCCAAGTGTGGCGGTCTGCTGGTAATGAAGGGCAAGAAGAAGGCGCAATGCATAAAATGCGGAACGTGGTATAATATCGAAGAACTGGAATCTGCCCAGCAGGAGGACGAAGAACAGGCAGTACCGGTTCCCACGCCTGCCTGAAATCGGATTCAGGGGAGGAGGCATGGCCGACAACGTGGAACACCCATTACTCCCCCTACTCCAGGAATACCTGCATTACTTAGAGGTGGAACGCGGCGCGTCCGCTTACACGATTCGCAATTATGGTCGAGAGATCGGTGAATTTGCCGCGTTCCTGGCCGAGAAGGGAATTGATTCCTGGGCTTTGGTGACGCCGCGTTTGTTAGATGAGTGGTTGGGCCGTGTGGCTCGCTCGGGAATTGCTCCAAGCAGCGTGTCCCGTCGCATGTATGAGGTACGCGCGTTCTTTCGCTTTCTTGTGAAACGGGCGTACCTGGAGGGCAACCCGGTGGAAAGTGTGCGTGGGCCACGATTGGACCGGCGGCTGCCACGCTATTTGAGTGTTGATGAGGTGGTCGCGTTGATGCGGGCGGTTTCCGGATCTGACCCCTTTTCCCTCCGCGACCGGGCCATTTTGGAATTGCTTTACGGATCGGGCATTCGTTTGGGGGAACTGGTCGCGCTGAACGTCGGGGATCTGGACTTGGAACGCCGTGAGGTGTGGGTACGTGTGGGAAAGGGGGGGGAGGAGCGGATTGCCCTGTTCGGTCGCGCCGCAGAAGTGGCGTTGCGCTCTTACTTGCAGTCAGGGCGTCCTGCGTTGGTCTCGGCCAAGCATGAGACATCGGCCCTTTTCCTTAACCGATATGGTCGGCGTCTGTCCCGGGTAAGCGTGACAAACATTGTACGTGATGCGGCCAAACGGGCCGGCATTCGCAAAACCGTCACACCGCATATGTTACGTCATTCCTTTGCTACCCACTTGATGGAGGGGGGAGCGGATATCCGTGTGGTTCAGGAACTGTTGGGTCACAAGAGTCCCCAAACCACACAGATTTATACGCATGTCAGCCAGCGTCATTTGAAGGAAGTATACGACCGTTACCATCCACGAGCCCGTCGGGAGAACCACCATGAACCCATCGTCCCAGAAGACCGTTGAACAACGCGTGGACCGTCTGCGTGCCCTCCTCGTGACGGCCGATCTCGGCGGAATGCTGATCGGGGAGGAAAACAACCGGCGTTATATCAGTGGTTTTACCGGGAGCACCGGGTGGATCCTCATTACCCCCTCGGACGCAATTCTCATTACAGATGGCCGTTATTGGGAGCGCGCGGCCAGGGAGGCGCCTTCATTTACATTAATGCGGGTCACCCAAGATTACGAGAGCGCCATGCGCGAGGCGTTTTCCCTGGTATCCGGGCGGGTAGGGTTTGAAGGCGACACGATCACGGTGAATCAATTTGAGCAGGGGTTGAAGCCTGCGCAACACATCACTTGGGTTCCGGCAGACGACCTCCTGAGGATGTTGCGCATGGTGAAATCGGATGAAGAGATGGCCGCCATTCGGCGTGCGGCCGCGTTGACCGATGAGACGATGCGCCGTGTGCCGGAGATGTTGCGGCCAGGTCTCTCTGAGGCGGAGTTGGCCTGGGAGTTGGAGAAGTACATGCGTGAACACGGCGCAGAGGGGTTGGCCTTTCCCATAATTGTGGCCTTTGCGGAGAATTCGGCCCTGCCTCACGCGGAGCCCGGAGAGAGACGTCTGGAACAGAACATGGCGGTGTGTATCGACATGGGGGCTCGTGTGGATGGCTACTGTGCCGATCTCACCCGGTCTTTCTGGTATGGCCCGAACCCGCCGGAAGATTATCTTCGCGCATGGGAGGCAGTCCATGCCGCGCTTACCGCGGCCGTGGTTTCTGTGCATCCCGGCACATCGGGACGGAGGGTAGATGCCGCGGCTCGTGATATGTTGGGCGTCTATGGCTTGGCCAATGCTTTCCTC
>CAYPUG010000006.1:29457-43298 GCA_964413905.1 uncultured Anaerolineae bacterium
CATAGCGTAGGACACGGCGTGGGGTTGGCCATTCACGAATCCCCGCGTCTTGGCCGCCGGGCATCTGACGCATTGGCCGCGCGTCACGTGATCACGGTCGAGCCCGGGGTGTATCTCAGCGGACGGTGGGGTATTCGCTTGGAGGAATTATTGATTGTGTGGGATAATGGTCCCGAGGTGGTCAGTCGGGCTCCTTTGTGGCGGGTCGTTGTGTGACAAATGAGGAGGAGGCGCATCATGTCTTGGGTTCGACACCATAGGTTCGTAGCGGGGCTTATTTTGGGGGTGGTTGTCGGATTGATCATCGGCTGGGTTATTTGGCCGGTTCAATATGTGAATACCGTCCCCGCGGATTTACGGGAATCCGACCGATTGGACTACATTTTGCTGGTTTCTCACGATTATTTGCGCACGCGCGATACGGCTGCGTTGGAACGCCGTTTGGAGACGTTTGCCCCTGAGGATTTGCCGTCATTGTTCCAGCAGGCTATGGAGGTGTATCGGTCCAACCCGGATGATGTGGCTGCCCTCAAATTCACCTACAACGTGGTTCGCGCGTCCCTGACCCGAACGAACACAGCATCTGCCGAACCCGTTCAAGCCCCTGTTGCAGGGTCAACGGGCCAAAAGAGTGGACTCAAGCAGGGCTTTTTCACGCTGTTACTCCTCCTCGGCATCGTGATGTTGGGCCTTGCTATTTGGCAGGTATTGCGCCTCCTGCGCGAACGCAAAGGAGTAACCACAGGTGAAGGGACAGGACAAAAGGCCGCGGATTGGGCCCGTGGACCGGCCATTGAGGAGGCTCCGGAGATTGTGATGCGACCGGAGGAGGTGGTGGGTGGTTCAGGAGCAGTTACCCACCCCACCCGCGTGGAGGAAAGTGAGGAGGCCGAAGAGGAAGAGGAGGCCGCGGCGCCCGTCTCGACGCTGATCATGGCGGAACCGGAACCGGCAAGCGAAGAGGACGCGGCTGCGTCCTCGTTGGCGGAGCGGGAAGATCAGGTTCCACCGCCGCCCACCCTGCGTCTACTGGAGACTTTTCCTGTGATGTTTACCTTGCAAACTCGCCCGGAGGAGGGTTTTGATAACCTGTTTTCCATTGAGGAGGAAGGACGCAATTTCGGCGAGTGTGGCATGAGTGAGGAGACTTTGAATAACGATCCCCAACAGATCATCGGCATGGAAGTGTGGTTGTTCGACAAAAAGGACACCCGCACCCGCCAGGCTTATTTGCTCAGCCCTTGGGCTTATGATCAGGCGAACATCCGTCATAAGTATGAGGAAAAAGGCAAAGTGCTGAAGGCCGCGCCGAATAACGTGGTGCGGTTGACAAGCCATTCCTTGTACCTGGAAGCGGAGATTAAGGATGTGACGTTCCTAGATATGCCGGACGGCAAGCAGAAGGTCATCAACAAGTTGATTGTTGAGATGAACGTTCACCGCCGTTTGCAGGTATAAGGAACGAAGATAAAGGCGCGAGGTCTCTTCTACACCCGCACAGCGGGATCGAACAATTTGCGGTGTTCCTCCAACGCGTATCGATCGGTCATGCCTGCAATGTAGTCACACACGACGCGGTGCAGACCCTCCTCTTCCTCGTGGACTTTACGCTGGGTCTCCGTGGGAAGTTGGCGGGGTTCGGCTACATAGGCCAGGAACAAATCGGTAAGGAGGCGGTGCGCTTTAGCGGCCATTCGCATGACCCGATAGTGACGGTAGAAGTTGTCCATGAGAAAATGTTTGAGTTCTGCATTGAGCCGCATGAGTTGAGCCGAGTAGGTGGCGAGGTTTTGCCCGACGTTCCGCACATCGTCCACGGACTGAATATGGTATTTTTCCAAGCGGTGGTGGGTGCTCTGGATAACGTCGCGGATTTCGATGCCTACGAGACGGCGAATAGCCCGGTGACGTAGCATATCGGTGATAGGAGTGTCCCAGGGTTCGTTGAGGGACTCCATGACAAAGCGCCAAATTTCCAGTTGCTGGACATCGCGCGGTTGCAGGATGCCGCTGCGTAGGCCGTCATCCAGATCCGCGGTGTTGTAGGCGATTTCGTCGGCCAGGTTGGAGATCTGGCATTCCAAGGTGCCGGCTTTCTCCGGTTCGTATCCTTCCGCGTGAACGACGTCGTATTCGGTATCGTGCTTGACGAGCCCTTCGCGCACCTCGTATGTGAGATTCAATCCGGGAAAGTCGGGATAACGGCGCTCTAATTTTTCCACGATGCGCATGGTCTGTCGTTGGTGGTCAAAGCCCCCGTGAGCTTCCATGAGCTGGTTCAGGGTGGCTTCCCCGGTGTGTCCAAAGGGAGGGTGGCCCAAATCGTGGGCGAGGCAGATGGCTTCCGTCAGGTCCTCGTTCAGGCCTAGGGCCCGAGCGAGGCTGCGCCCAATTTGAGCCACTTCAATGGTGTGGGTGAGACGATTACGGTAGTGATCGCCCTCACCGTAAACAAAGACTTGGGTTTTATATTCCAGCCGACGGAAGGCTGTGGTGTGAATGATGCGGTCTCGGTCCTTTTGGAAGGGGGTGCGATGGGGGTCCTCATCTTCGGGGTACACTCGTCCTCGCGTGTCCCCGCTCTTCATGGCATAGGGCGCCAGCAATTGGCGCTCGCGTTCCTCCCGCAATGCTCGCGTGATGATCATGGCCTTCCCCTTATAATATGCGTGCTCACTAAGGGATGCATTGTGTTCCCTGGCCGTTCCGAGCCGCGTGCATATGTAAAGGTTTATCCAGCAATTCAGGACACATTATACCACATACCACACTGTATCCCATACAGAAGCGAGATCGCATAAGGCGTTTCAGAGATCGTACATTTAAAGGCAAACGGGTAGGCGATGGTATTTTGCCATCACCCACCCGACGGCCTTACGATGGATCAACCGTCCATACAGCGCCTTTGCGTGTTAGAGCATTGAAAAGCCCTAGGGATCGTAGAGGTGTCGGCGCTTTTTGGAGATTCCACATCTCAGGTTAGACGGTTAGGTGGAGGCACGGTTTTTGCCCGCCCGTAGATGTGCAGAGCAATTGAGAAAATGTCGTCGGCCCGACGCGGAGAAAGTGCGCCGGGCATCCTGCCCGGCAGTCACTACTCCCTAGGCCGGGGAGAGGTACCTCAGTATCGGGAGCCTCTAGGAGGTAATGCACCCAATCACATTCTTTGACGAGGGGGTGCGTGGTAAAGAGTATACCGTTCGGCGTGAGGTGTTGGGTGATGTAATCAATGTGCCAATGAAGACGTTTTTCTGCCCGTAAGTGGCGCTGTACACGCCCGGCGAGACCGCCCGGTCCGCGGGCACTGCCGATGTACACGTAGTGTCCCGGCTGAAGGCGCAGGATCCCCAGTCGTCCTACGGGTATGTCCATCTCGGTGGAGACGTTGAAGAGGAGTGCATATGTGCCCGGCTGTCGGGGAATGCGGTGGACGTTTTCGGGTGACAGATAAATGATGTGCGCCGGCGTGAATGCTTTGCTATGAGACATGGACGTGGCATCCTGTGTTATGGCGTGAGACCGGTGTCTTCCATTCGGGGAAGCGGTGGGCCTTCACGAGGTTCCCATAGAGCGCACCATCGCTCCGAAGGGATGAGACGATTGTACGCGGGTGAGGCCGGGTGAGTGCAGAGAACGACCAGGCGGGAGACTTGGCCATCTCCCACGGAGCGAACCGCGCGGGCATGGCGGCACGTATAGCATGAGTGACCACGCAAGTGAGCCCACAGGCGATGTAGGCGGTGTATCATATCTTCTCGATGGGTGCGTGGAGATGACATTTGGCATTCCGGTATATATTGTCGTACAATAATGATACCTCAACATGGTTCATACTCCAAGGAGGGGATGATTTCGATCGAACAGATGGGACAGACAAGTGTACAAGTCAAAAATGAGGTGGACTCGCTGGCGCTGGCCCACCGTATCCTCGAGATCTTCGAGGAGAAACAAGCGGAGGATATTATCCTCCTGGACATGCGGCCGGTTACCCTGATTACGGATTACTTCCTCATTGGCACGGCCACATCCGACCGTCAGACACGGGCGGTCATTGATGAGGTGGCTGTGCGCATTAAGGAAGAGACGGGGGTCCGGCCGTTGGGTATTCATGGAGTGCCCGAAAGTGGTTGGGTGATTATGGATTACGGTGGGGTGGTTGTTCACCTCTTTGCCCCGGAAAAACGGGCGTATTATGACCTGGAAGGGTTGTGGGCGGAAGCGCCTGTGGTGGTGCGGATGGCATAACAGGAAGGCCGCGAGGACGATATGAAACGGGTAAGCCTTCGCGGCCTTTCCTTATAGGTCATTCGTCGAGACCCCATTCCTGTTTCATCCGTTTCCACCACGCGGGCAAGGTTTCATCCACCGACCCGAAGATGCTCTCGTCCGCTTCTTCGGTGATGGGCGTGGGTTCCAGGTTGAACTCGATAAGCCGCGCGCCGTTCTGTTGGGCGATAAGTGCCAGGCTGATGGCGGGCTGGACGACCGCGGATGTGCCGATGACCAGCATGTAGTCTGCCGCATGGACGACGTTGAAGGCCTGGTTCAGCACGGTGTACGGGAGGGTCTCGCCGAACCACACCACGTCCGGACGCAACAGTCCGCCGCACCGGGGACATTGCGGAGGGATTTCCGGTAGGGGAACGCGGCGGTCTTCTGCGCGATATCCACATTCCACGCAACGCACCATCCAGATGTTCCCGTGCAGGCACAGGAGATTCTGAGTTCCGGCCTTTTGATGTAAGCCGTCTACGTTTTGCGTGATGACGGCCAGGTGCCCCGGCGGTAACGTTCTCTCCATCTCCACCAAGGTGTAGTGTGCGGCGTTGGGCTCACACGGGGCGATGCGTTGCCGGCGCCAGTCGTACCATTCCCACACCAGTTTGGGATCCCGCGCGAAGGCCTGCGGCGTGGCGAGATCCTGGGGGTTGTAATTCCGCCACAGCCCATCCTTGCCCCGGAAGGTGGGAACACCTGAGGGCGCGGAAATGCCTGCTCCGGTCAGCGCGACCACACGAGGGAACCAACGACGTTTCTCACTCATCGCTCTTTACTCGTACAACCAGGGATCGGTATTCCGTTCCCATGCAACGATTTCCCTCTCTTCGAACCAGAGGCCGATCTCAAAGGCGGCCGTTTCTGGCCCGTCGGACGCGTGAATGAGGTTGCGCCCGATCTCCATACCGTAGTCTCCACGGATAGTTCCCGGTGCGGCTTTTTGGGGATCGGTTGCACCTACCATGTCTCGTACGACTTGGATGGCATTTTTCCCCTCCCATACCATCGCCACGACCGGGCTGGACGTGATGTACTTGACCAGCCCTTCGAAGAAGGGTTTTCCTTGGTGCACTTCGTAGTGTTTACGAGCAAAGGCCTCCTCCACGTGAACCATTTTCATGGCCACGAGTTTGAGCCCCTTGCGCTCAAATCGGGCGATGATTTCGCCCACTAAACCCCTCTGGACTCCATCCGGTTTGATCATCACGAATGTCTTTTCCACGACCTCTTCCCCCTTATCGGTGAATTATCGAATCGCAAGGCATTCCCGCGAAATTGTCTTCTTGTACTTCGTACGCTTGCACGTTCAGGTGAATAGAACCGGCCGCTCTTCAGAACGCCTCTTGAAAGTCGGCGAGGGTATTTTTCCTCGTGTCACCGGTTATTCGGCGCGAGTATAGCACAGAAAGGTGGAAAATTTGAAAAGGGCTGCAAGACGCGGTCATGTGTTATACTTAGACGGGGTGTTCAGAATCCGTGTATGTGGGGACCGCGTCGATGTCCAGACGATGGCTTTGGATATGGGGGAGTGTATGGGGAGGCGTGGTGCTTTTGGTGCTTTTCCCGCCGCGTGGGGTGTACCCATTGACTCATTATTTGGGGAGTGCGGTGTGTGCCCAAATTCCTTCGCATTCTTACAAGGCGTGGGGGCAACCGTTGCCCTTGTGTGCTCGTTGTACGGGGCTGCATTGGGGGACACTTTTTAGTGTAATGTACGTGACGGTGCGGGGCCGGTGGCGTCGTGCTCGGTGGCCTACACGGCGCGTGTGGGGTGGACTCTCGATGTTTGTGGTGGCGTGGGCGCTTGACGGGTTGAATTCCTGGGCTGCGGAATGGGGGCTCGTTCACCTTTATTCTCCCATGAACTCGCTGCGGCTGGTCACGGGCTTCCTTTTCGGGAATGTTTGGGGCGTTCTCTTCTGGCCAATGTGGGCGTCTGTGTTTCTTACCCACAGGGAGTGGGGGCCTCTTCTGGAACGTAGGCGCGACGTGTTGGCTTTCTTGTTGGCGGGTGTTCTGTTGACAGGAGCGATGACCGCCGGAGGGGATAGGGTGCGATATGCTGTGGGAACGGTGAGTATAATAAATCTGGTGTTAGCGGTAGGAGGCGTGCTTGGCGTAGGTGTGTGTATGTTGCCCCTTCCGCGACACATACGTATGTCTACCTGGGGACGAGGTATATGTGTTGTAGGTGGGGGGCTTTTGGGAGTATCGACGCTGGTGCTGGTGGCCTGGGCACGCGCCCGGTATTTCCCTCTCCCTTAGGAAGGGGGCTCTTCGCTTCTCAAGAAGGATCGCCTTACCGTATGAGAAAAGGAGGCACGACATGGCATCCATAAACATTGGACGGGCCCTGACGTTTGGTTTTGAGGATCCGGAGTGGCCGGCCAAGTTGGCCTTAGGCGCGTTGGTCGTATTGGTCGGCAGTGTGTTTTCTTTGTTTCTTGTGGGGGTCATTGTGTTCTTTTTGTTGACCGGATACACGGTGGCAATTGCCCGTGCCGTGGCTCAAGGGCAGGATCGTGAGTTGCCTCGTTGGGACAATTTGGGCGAACTGTTCACGGATGGTTTCTTTGTCGGGGTGGCTTTGTTTGTGTGGAACATCCCTGCGCTTGTCTTGTCCGTTCCCAGTTTGATTCCCCTTTTCTTACTCAATGATTCCACCCGTGATGTATTTTCTGTGGTACTGTTCCTTGTTTCGTTGTTCACAGGCTCTTTGTTGCTTTTGTATGCGATTTTCTACGCCCTTATCACGCCTATCGTTATCTGGCAGGTGGCCGATAAGAGAACACTGGCTGCGGCGTTCGATGTGCACACGATTTTTGCGGTGTTGAAGGCGCATTTGGGGGATTTGATTCTCATTGTGGTCACAATGGCCATCGCGGGAGTGATCGCACTGGTAGTAGGTATTTTGTTGTGTGCTCTGGGCTTGATGGTGACTGAGGTGTGGACGTTCTGGGTTCTGGGACACCTGACGGGGCAGTTGGGTCGAGTGTTGCGAACAGAGACGTCGCAACAGGGGCCGGTGTTACAGGAGGCTTGAAAGTGTGGCGATCCGGCGTCGCTTTGGTCCAGGATCTCTGAAAACCTCTGCGCTACCTCAATGGCTATTTGACAGTGCTTCGCGCGCTTAGGTATAATCGCCTGATGCAGTAGAGGACACCTGACTAAAGTGAGAGTAGGAATTCGTGGGATTTTCTCGACCTTCCGCGGCGAAAACCCTACGAATTCCCTCTTTCTTTACTATACATTGAAGAGGTGAGGGGTAAGCAATGCCGAAACGTACGTATCAGCCGAAGAAGAGGAAGCGCGCTCGTACGCATGGCTTCCGAGCCCGTATGAGCACAACAGGGGGGCGACGGGTGCTCAAACGGCGGCGCTTGAAGGGCCGCAAGCGTCTGACGGTTTAGTCCGGCGCCGGTGAAGAAGGCGTCTACTCCAGTCTCGTGAAACGAACGTACCGATTACGTGACAAAAGGCGCTTTCAACAGGTGAGGGGGGAGGGCCGGTGCTGGGCTCACCCCCTTTGTGTCATTTGTGTGTTACCCAACGGCTTGCCGTATAGCCGTTTTGGATTTTCGGTGAGTCGCCGGGTGGGGAAAGCGGTTGTGCGAAATCGAAGTAAGCGTCGGTTGCGGGAGATTGTACGCCGGCGGATGGCACGTATTCGGCCGGGATATGACGTGGTCTTCATCGCACGTCCGCTCATGGTCACCGCCTCCCACGAAGATCTGGTCCAAGCCGTGGAGACGTTGCTGCGTCGAGCGCATTTGTGGTTAGAGGAGTGAGGGAGTCCGATGGTAAAGCGATTGGTGTTAGGGGCTATCCGTTTCTATCAGAAGTTCATTTCGCCCATGTTTCCGCCCTCGTGTCGGTTCACGCCCACATGTTCCCAATACACGTATGAAGCGATTAGCAAGTACGGTGTGATTAAGGGGGGGTGGTTGGGTGTCAAGCGGATCTCCCGCTGTCATCCCTTCAATCCGGGCGGGTATGATCCGGTACCTTGAGGGGCATTGGCCTGTATGGCGAGATTGAAAAGAGGAAGGATGGAGTGAAGAGCGCATGTTGCACACTATATTTGTAGAGCCGTTGGTTTTTTTGTTGGAAGTGTTTCATAAGTTTTTCGTCGCCATACACTTCCCCTATGCGTATGGATTTGCCATCATCGGCGTGACGTTGTTCCTGCGCTTGCTCATGTTGCCGCTGACATTGAAATCTATGGCCAGCATGCGTAAGATGCAGGAACTTCAGCCCGAAATTGAGAAATTGAAAAAGAAGTACAAGAACGACCAACAGAAACTCTTGCAAGAGCAACAGCGGCTATACGCGGAAGCCGGTGTGAATCCTCTGGGGGGATGTCTCCCCATGCTCATCCAAATGCCCATCCTATTTGGGTTCTACTACGCGGTGCGCGAGTTGGCCCAAAGTGGGCAGTTGGTGAACCAAGGCTTTTTCTGGATCCCCAACCTGGCGTTCCCCGACATTCACCAGGGGCTTTCCTGGCTGTGGCCTTTGCCGCCGTCTGCAGGCTGGGAAACGGCCATCCGTTATCTGGTGTTGCCCATCCTGCTGGTTGTTACCCAAATTTTGACGCAGAAGTTGTCCACAGCCCAGACATCATCTGGAGAGAATACTCAGGCTCAGATGATGAACCAGATGATGTGGCTCATGAGCCTGATGTTCTTCTACATTACGTTGACCGTACCTTCTGCCCTGACGCTTTACTGGGTCACCTCCAACGTGTTAGGCATTATCCAACAGTTGTATGTGAACCGCATGATGCAGCCGCTCCCAAGGCCTGCTACGGCTGCGATTGTTGAGGGAAACACAAGTTCCGAAGTGGCCGCGAGGGGCACGGTAGAGGATGCCCGTGAGGAGGGGCAAGAGGTCGAGGTTTCTGGGTCGGCAAGATCGACAAGGAAAAAGCGACGTCGCAAAAAGCGATAGCAATCAAACCCGGTCTGTGAGGGTGCACATATGACAGAGACATACGTGTTTGAAGGAAAAGATGTCGAAGAGGCCGTCCAAAAGGGATTGCAAGCGTTATCTGTGGATCCTGATGAAGTGGAGATTGAAGTGTTGGATAAGGGGAGCCGTGGGTTGCTGGGGCTCGTAGGAGCGACACCTGCGAAGGTACGTCTGACGTTGAAGTCCCGAGGGGTTGTTGAAGAACCTGCGGAGAAGGTGTCGCCCGAAGAGGTTTCGCCCGCGGACAACATTGAGACGTTGGCAAAGGAATATTTGGAGGGCATCCTTCGGCGGTTGGGTTTTGACGCGCACGTGACGGCCTACTGGGGGGAGGCCGAGCCCGGCGAAAAACCTCCTCTGGTTCTGAACATCGAAGGTCGGGATTTGGGGTTGCTCATCGGCCGTCACGCGGAGACACTGACCTCGCTTCAATATTTGATGCGGGCTATTGTGAATCAGCAAACACATCGGTGGATGAACATCATCGTAGATGTGGAGAATTATCGTCAGCGACGTACCGAAAGTCTGAAGCGCCTTGCCCGGCGGATGGCCGAACAGGTAGCGCGCACAGGCCGCCCGGTGGTGCTGGAGGCTATGCCTGCATCGGAACGGCGATTGATTCACATCGCGTTACGCGATCATCCGGATGTGTACACGGTGAGTGTGGGGAAGGAACCTCGACGCAAGGTGACTATCCGGCCTAAATCGGAATTGAACGAATCGTCGACAAAGAACCGTAGGAGGCGTCATGGCCGCCGTCGCCGTTGAAATAGGGCAACCCGCGCCTGACTTTTGTCTACCCGATCAGGATGAGCAAGAGGTATGTCTCCATGACTTGCGCGGTTCATGGGTGGTTATCTACTTCTATCCTAAGGATAACACCAGTGGATGCACGCGAGAAGCCGTAGAGTTTACCCGGCATCTGGACGCGTTTGAGCGTCTGGGGGCAGTGGTTCTGGGCATCAGCCCGGATTCCGTGCAGAGTCATCGTCGTTTCCGTGAGAAGCACGGGTTGCGGGTGCGGCTATTAAGTGATTTGGATCGTCGGGTTTTGAACGCGTATGGCGTGTGGCAGTTGAAACGCATGTACGGCCGGGAATATTGGGGCGTTGTCCGCACCACGGTCCTGGTGGATCCTGACGGCCGCGTGGCTTGGGTGTGGTCTAAGGTTAAAGTCAAGGGACACGCGGAAACCGTATTGCAGAAGTTGCAGGAACTCCAATCTGCATCCGCGGGTGAGCAATAAATCCGCGGCCATTTGGCACAAGTTCATGACCTTCGGTACAATTTGACCAACCCTTGGAGCACAATGTGGTGTGCGTGGTCGGGTGGGGGTCGGGCGATGCAATGTGCCCGCAATCATACACGAGGAGGGTGAAGTACAATGGCTGAAAACGAACACCTGGAAGTGCCACCCGAATTGGAACGGAACGTCTTCCTCACCACCCTCGATACCATTTATAACTGGTCCCGCAAATCTTCCCTGTGGCCGATGATGTTTGGCCTCGCGTGTTGCGCCATCGAAATGATTTGTACCGCGGCCGCCCGTTACGATCTCGCTCGCTTCGGCATGGAGGTGATGCGTCCCTCTCCACGCCAGGCGGATGTGATGATCGTTTCAGGCACGGTCACCAAGAAGATGGTGCCCCAAGTGGTGCGCCTTTACAATCAGATGCCTCAGCCTCGCTATGTGGTGGCGATGGGCTCCTGTGCGACGGGCGGCGGCCCCTTCAAAGAGGGCTACAACGTGGTATCCGGCATCGATAAGTTTATCCCCGTTGATGTTTATGTGCCCGGCTGTCCTCCGACGCCGGAAGCACTGCTCTATGGGATGATGCGCTTGCAGGAGAAGATCAAGCGTCAGTCCATTAAGACAGTCCCCTGGTACCGAAAAGAGTATCGAGATGACATCCCGGTGCCTGTGCTGGGTCCTGATGTGCTGGACTTGCGACGTAAGGATGAAATCAAGCGCAAGAGCAAGGAATTGGCCGAGGCGTCGGTCCCGCGGTATAAGCGCATTTTGGAAGAAATGAAGGCATCATCCTGAACTTATTCCATCCTTGAAATAACCCGAGCCCTATCCGGGCTTGGAGAAAATGGCGAGGTTGCGTTATGGCTCAACCCGAAACTGTTGTGGCCGGTGTGGATTTGCCGTTTAACGACGCGGTTCCCGGCGCGGTGATCGGTCGCGATGGGGAGGCCTTGATCGTCGCTCGGGATAAGTTGTTGGATCTAGCCCGGTACTTGCGTGACCACGAGGGCTACGATTACTTGTCCAGCGTTACGGGTGTGGATAACCTCACACACCCCAAGCGCAAGGATGTGGAGCGTTTTGAGGTGGTATATCACCTCTATTCTACCAAGCGAGGCGGTGGTCCGCTCGTTCTTAAGGCACGCGCGCCGGAAGATGATCCGGAGATTCCCTCCTTGGTCTCTGTGTGGCCGGGCGCGGATTTCCAGGAGCGGGAGATCTGGGACCTGTTCGGCATTCGTTTCCCCGGACACCCCAACCTGCGGCGTATTCTCCTCTGGGAAGGTTTTCACGGTCATCCCCTTCGTAAGGATTGGAAGGAAGCGTATTACGAAGAGGAGAAAAAGCCCTATACGTCTCGCCACCCGAACGGTCATTATGACCTGAAGGCTAAATACCCGTGGCACGAGGAGCGGGCCGTTTATCACGATAATTTGGTTTTCCCCGAAGGGTTTGATCCTGACCAAATGGAGCTCCCGGTTGTGGAATACCGTTTGGGGCAGGATATTTACCGGGAACTCGAGGGCATTAAGACGGACCGCATCATCGTCAACATGGGACCCCAGCACCCCTCCACCCACGGGGTGTTCCGCATGGTGGTGGCCTTGGAGGGCGAGACCATTGTCGGCCTGGAGCCGGAAATGGGATATCTCCACCGCAATCACGAGAAGATCGGCGAGCGGAACACGTACTTGATGAACATTCCTTACACGGATCGCTTGGATTACATCTGCTCTATGAGCAATAACTTGGGCTATGTGCTGGCGGTGGAGAAATTGATGGGTGGGGTGGAGGTCCCCGAGCGCGCAAAGTACTTGCGCATTATCATGGTGGAATTAACCCGTATTATCAACCACATGTGGGCTATCGGCTTTCTCCTTAACGACTTGGGCGCGTTCTTCACCCCGGCCTTGTACGCGATTGAGGAACGAGAACTCATTCTGGACTTGTTTGAAGCGGCCTCTGGCTCCCGGATGATGTGCAACTACATGCGACCGGGCGGTGTGGCCCGTGATGTGCCGGATGGATGGATCGAGGAGGCCCGTAAGTTAGTCCATAACCGTCTGCCCCGGGCTGTAGATGAGTTGGACGCGTATCTGACCAAGAACGAGATCCTGCTCGCCCGCACAAAGGGCGTCGGCTATCTCTCCCCCGAGGATGCCATTGCCTACAGCACGTCCGGGCCAGTGTTACGCGGTTCTGGAGTGCCTTATGATATTCGCAAGGTGGAACCGTACTGCATCTACGACCGCTTCGACTTCGACGTGGTTGTCGAGGACGGGGGCGATGTGTACGCTCGCTATATGGTGCGCATTCGGGAGATGCGGGAGAGTTTGAAGATCTTGCGCCAAGCACTGCGAGACATTCCTGAGGGGCCTGTGTTGCCACCCGGCAAACAGAAGTACTCCTTCCGTATCCCCCCGGGAGAGGCATATCAACGCATTGAAGCGCCCAAAGGGGAATTGGGCTTCTACCTTGTAAGCGATGGGACCGCGAATCCCTATCGTTATCATGTCCGGGCCCCATCTTTCATTAACTTGACCGCCCTTGGCCCGATGTGCATCGGCTACAAGGTCGCCGATTCTGTGGCTATCCTGGGCAGCATTGATATTGTGTTGGGCGAAACGGACCGTTAAGTACACCCGACGTGGGGAGGCAAGACAATGATCGGAGCGGGTATCTTACGGGGCTTGAAAATTACGGCTCGACATGTGATCGAAACGTACTTGGATGATGTGAAAAAAATTCCGAGCCGATATGCTTATGATCGACGTTTGATTAAGCAACCGCTGGAAGAGGAAGGTATCTTCACCATTCAGTATCCCGAGGAAAAGCGGGTATTGCCGGAAAATTTCCGTTACGTCCCTATGCTGCTTTTCGACGCGGAGACGGGTGAAGACCGGTGCACCGCGTGCGGCATCTGCGCCAAGGTGTGTCCGCCCCAGTGCATCTGGATCGTTCGCGATCAGGACAAAACGGGCAAGCCTATCCCTCGTCCCGCGGAATTCTACATCGATATCACTGTTTGCATGGGATGCGGCTACTGCGCGGAGTTCTGTCCCTTTGATGCCATCAAGATGAATCACGATTATGAGATCGCGGCTTACAATCGTTTCCCGGACTTGGTGCTGGACAAAGATGCGTTAAGTGTTCCCACGACGTATTACGCCCAACTGTATCCCAAGGCGTGGGAAGAGGAACAACGACGTAAGGAAGAGGAGCGCAAGAAGAAGGAAGCTCGGGAGAAGGCCCTGGCCGCAAAACGTGCCGCCAAGGCGAAGAAGGCCGCGGCTGCCGCCAAGAAAACAGAAGGTCAAGGCGAGTAGATGTACTGTCGGAG
>CAYPUG010000007.1:0-38771 GCA_964413905.1 uncultured Anaerolineae bacterium
CTGGCCCGGGTGTCCGGCCCTCGGATCACTCACGAACTGGAACTCATCCTCCAGGAACGGGAACCCGAGCGCGCCTTGGAACGCCTCCACATCTTAGAAGTCCTTCCCTACATTCATCCCGCGCTGACGTTCACTCCACAAGTGGCTGAGCGTTTCCGGCGCCTGCGTGAAGCCCTGCGCACTCGCCCTGTACCGGATTTGCCCGTCCGTCTGTACATGGCCCTCTGGCTTTACGATTTGTCCGAAGCGGATATCCAGGCCGTGGCGGAGCGGCTTAAGTTCCGGCGCGAAACCATGACCCTGTTAGAGGACATGGTCTTGCTGCGCGGGCACATGGATGTCCTCAAGGATCCCCAGGCCCGACCCAGCCAAATTGTGCGCTTGTTAGACCGGCGCAAACCGGCCGCGTTCTTCGTTATCGCCGTGGCCGAGGACGAGCCCATCCTGTGGGAGCGGTATGACGCGTACGTGACCCAGTGGCGGCATGTGCGTCCTACCGTGGATGGGGAATACCTGCGCAAGGTACTGGGTTTACGCCCCGGCCCCGCGTTCGGTCGTATCCTGCGCCGCCTGCGGGACGCGTGGCTGGACGGGGACATCACTACTCCGGAGGAAGAACGTGCTCTGTTGGATAAACTGGTCAGCGAAGAATACGAGAGGGAAAGACCAAATTAGCACGTTGCACATTGCGGAGGAAATTGTCCATGCGGACCGGCTATGTACTCAACGACAACCATATCAGACACGCGTCGCCCGGACATCCGGAAAGCCCGCGGCGGCTGGAACACATTCGACACCACCTGCAAGAGAGCGAGGTCCACACTCGTCTGGTGCGCGTCCCGTCCCAACCCGCGACGCGGGAGCAACTGGAGCGGGTCCACACCCCGGAGTACATCGATCATGTGCTGGAGATGAGTTACCGAGAGGGCTACTTGGACCCAGACACATACGTGTGTGACGGCACGTGGGATGCAGCCCTTCACGCGGCAGGTGGGACCATCGCGCTGGTGAAGGAGGTCGTTGAAGGTCGGTTGGACAACGGATTCGCGCTGATCCGTCCACCCGGTCACCACGCGGAGGCCGATCATGGCATGGGCTTTTGCATCTTTAACAACGTGGCCTTAGCCGCGCGCGCGGCCCAAGTGGAGGCAGGCATAGGGCGGGTACTCATTCTGGACTGGGATGTCCACCACGGAAATGCAACCCAGCACACTTTCTACGAAGACCCCACCGTTATGTACTTTTCCATCCACCAATACCCCTATTACCCGGGCACCGGAGCCATTGAAGAGCGAGGCGCAGGACCTGGCGAGGGAACCATCGTTAACGTGCCGCTGCCCGGCGGTGTAGGGGATGAGGATTACGTGTACATCCTGGAAGGGCTCCTGGTGCCCCTGGCCCGACGTTTCCGGCCCGACCTCATCTTGGTCTCCGCGGGGTATGACCCGCACTGGCGAGATCCCCTGGCCGCGATGGAGGTCACCCTGACCGGCTTCGCGCGTATGACTCGAGTTGTTCGGAACCTGGCCCAAGAAGTGTGTGGAGGGCGTCTTGTGTTCGTGTTAGAGGGCGGTTACGACCTGGATGTGTTAGCGTATGCTGTAGCAAATACGTTCCACATTTTGCTGGAGGAAGAAGACCGAGTGGTCGATCCCATTGGCCCGGGCCCTATGAGCGTCCGCTCGGTTCGCGACCGGATTGAGCAATTGCGCCGATTGTGGGGGGTAGCAGAATGAGCGAAGAACGCGAGGAAAAACGGCGCCGGGTGTCCTGGTGGCGCCGGATAACGGGGCGGGCTCGTTCTCAACCGGAGGAAGAGGACGAGGAACACGCGTTGGAGGAGTGGGAGGACTTGGTGGAACAGCGCATTCAAGAGGCCATGCGCCGTGGGGATTTCGATAACCTCTCTCTGAAGGGGAAGCCGTTGTGGGTGAAACATAACCCGCTGGTGGACCCCGCGGTGGAACTCGCGCACAACCTACTGGCCGGCCAGGGATTTGCCCCCGGTTGGATTGAGGAGCGTAAGTCCATCCTCGCGGACATCAACATTCTGCGCGAGCGTATCCATCGCGCGTGGCATTGGTACATGCGTCGGCTAGAAGTGCTCCACGCTCGGGATCAGGACGATCCGGCGGTGGTGGAAGAACTGCGTTGGACCGAAGCGCGTTGGCAACAGTACCTTGTAGAGTTTGAAGCCGCGGTGGTGGAGATTAATCGCCGCATTGACACGTACAATCTGACGGTTCCTCTGGTTCGCTTTCAAATGTTTCGTCTACGCGTGGACGACGAACTCCAACGGATTATCAGGGTGGATAAAGAATAGTGGCAAGTTGTAGGCTGATTGACCGACAAAACACCGCGTATGTGCGTTGGCTGAAAAAGGAGAAGGGTGATTTGTGAGACTTCCGCCGCCGAAGGCGGCGGAAGTCTCACAAATCTTTCCTTTCCTTTACGTCAAAATCACAGGCTCCAGGACTTGACGTGCAATCTGAACCCTTTTAACTTCCTTCCCATTCTATCGCGTCGACGGTGGTGATGGTCCCCTTGTAGAGGAAGTCAATTTGGTGGAGCGCGGCTTCCTGGTCGAACTCGCTCAACGCAGCCACCGCGTCCTTGGGCACCACGACTTTGTACCACCGCAGGGCCGCGCTGCCCGCGGTGTGCAACACGCAGATGTTCGTGACCGTGCCCGTGATAACCAGGGTGTCAATTTCGGGATGGGTGCGTAGGAGATCTTCCATGCGGGACGCGTAGAACGCGTCATAACGGGGCTTGGAGACGACTTCATCCCCGGGCTGCGGCGCGAGTTCCTCGATGATTTCCGCCCCCCAAGTCCCTGCCTTTACGTGCTCACCCCAAATGCGGTACTCGGGGTCATCTTCCCCATGCAGGTCCTGGGTGTAAATAATCAACACACCTGCTTGTCGGGCCTTTTCTAACAACCGCGCAATAGGCTCGATGGCATCCTGGGCCGCGGGGACGAACAACTTCCCCTCCGGTTTGACAAAATCATTCTGCATGTCCACCACGACCACCGCGGTCCGTTTCGGATCCAGGACAACGGATGACGCAACAGGATATGTGGGTGCTTCCAACATTCGGCTCATGGTCATCCCCTCCTTTGCGGAAGACCTGCATCTTCATCGTTTAGATTTCTTGTTCCAGTATCTCTTCGGTCACGGGGGGAACTTGGGCCAGCAAATTCTCTACCTTGTTCTTAAAGACAGAATACGGAACCGCTCCAATGATCGCGTCTATGATCTGACCTTTGTACATGAAGAGCACGGTAGGAATGCTTTGAATCCCGTACTGCATGGCTATTTCGGGATTAGAGTCCACGTCCAATTTGAACACCAACAGGCGTCCCGCGTACTCCTCGGCCAAGCGGGCCACGTGAGGGGCAATAATGTGGCAGGGCGCACACCATTCTGCCCAGAAATCCACGACCACGGGGACAGGGGCCTTGACGACTTTTTCGTTCCATTCGGCGGTTGTCACGTGTAGGGGATGTTTGATGTCCTTTAATTTCGCCATGTATCACGTCCTCCTCTCTTAAGATCCACGTGTTATTATTCTACCCTGGTCTGCCGGGAGATGCCAACTCTCTTGGCCTTCTTACTTGTCTGACTTGAGGGCGCGATAAAGCTTCTTGTACGTTAGGCATGCTTTGGAGTGCGGCGACAGGTCGCCGCTTTGATGGCGGCATCAAGATGCTGTATTCCCAAAGGCTGCGGGCAGAGTTCCCAGCGGGGCTTTCACTCTGTTCTGAGAATGGGCGGCGTCCCCTTTTGCCCTAAGGTCCTCAGCACGCGTCGGGCTCACGGCTCCATAAGATGGCAGTAAACATCCGGGGCATCCGGTCCTTAGCCGGATTCCACCGGTCAGGTTATGGAAAATGAGAGAATCTAAGATAGCGCGTTCTCATTGACCGACACATCGCGTTTTATGCACCTTATCGTAAAGAAGGAGTATCCCTACCTCTTTCTAGGTCAAGGTGCATTCGCAGAGTTTTGTCAGTCACTCAGATAGCGCGTTTTTAGATATACCCCAACTTATGTGCTTCGCGGCGTAATTCATCCCGGAAGTCCGGGTGGGCGATGTTAATAAGCGCGTTCACTCGTTGGCGGATGGTCTTGCCGTGGAGGTAGGCGACGCCATATTCGGTGACCACGTAGTGCACATCGTTGCGGGTGGTAGTGACCCCGGCTCCGGGCTTCAGCATAGGCACAATGCGGGAGATGGTCCCATTTTTGGCCGTGGAGGGGAGGGCGATGATGGGTTTGCCGCCTTTGCTCCGGGCCGCGCCGCGGATGAAGTCCACCTGTCCGCCCACGCCGCTGTAAAATTTGGGGCCGATGGAGTCCGCGCACACCTGGCCGGTCAGGTCCACTTCGATGGCCGAATTGATGGCCACCATGTTGTCGTTTTGCGCGATAACAAAGGGGTCGTTTACGTAATCGGTGGGATGGAATTCCACCATCGCGTTGTTGTCGATGAAATCGTACAGACGTTGGCTGCCCAGCACAAACCCGACGATGATCTTGCCTCGGTGGATAGTCTTACGTTCGTTGGTGATAACCCCCCGTTCTACCAGTTCCACCACACCGTCGGAGAACATTTCTGTGTGAATGCCCAAGTCTTTCTTGTCCCGCAGGTAGAGGAGCACCGCGTCGGGGATGCCGCCAATGCCTAACTGTAGGGTCGCTCCGTCCGGAACGAGTTCCGCGATGTGTTCGGCAATGCGCATTTGCACTTCACCGGGGGAGCCTTGGGGAAGTTCCGGGAGATAGTAGGAGACGGGCACAAAGTAGTCGATCTTGGAGACGTGAATGAAGGAATCCCCCAACGCACGGGGCATTTTATCGTTCACTTCGGCAATGACCACTCGGGCGGATTCGGCCGCGGGTTTCGTGATGCCCACTTCCACGCCAAAGGAGCAAAATCCGTGCTCATCCGGTGGGGAGACGTGAATCAGGGCCACGTCTAGGGGAAGTTCTCCTGACCGAAAGAGGCCTGGGATTTCGCTCAGGAAAATAGGGGTAAAATCTGCCCGTCCTTCATGCACGGCCTTTCGGACGTTCGCGCTGATGAACAGGGTGTTCACGCGCAATTTGCCTTCCAGGTCCGGGCTTACGTAGTCCGCATCGCCCACGGTCAACACCTGCACAATTTCTACGTTTTCCACTTCCCCTGCTCGGGCGCGGGCCACGAGGGCGCGCAGAAGCTCCTGGGGCACCGAGCAGTTCCCCGTGAGGAATACTCGCTGGCCGGATTGGATAACGCGGACGGCTTCTTCAGCCGTTGTCATACGTTCGTGGTATATGCGTTCCCAGTGCGCCATAGGTTATCCTCGTTCATCGGGTGTCGCGTAGGTGTGACCGTATAATTCCTTCAGGGCCGGGTGTACAATCTCCCCGTGTCGCACATTAACGCCTCGAGCCAGCCCTGGATGTTGTTCCAACGCGTTTTCTAGGCCTTCGTTCGCAATGGCACAAACAAAGGGGAGCACGGCATTGCTGATGGCATGTGTAGCCGTTCGGCCCACAACGCCTGTGATGTTCGGGACGCAGTAGTGGATAACGCCGTCCACCACGTATGTGGGCATATCGTGACTGGTCGGTCGGCTGGTTTCGGTGGCTCCACCTTGATCGATGGAATAATCCATGATGACCGTACGTGGACGCATCAGCGCGAGCATGTTGCGGGTGATAATTACAGGGGCTCGGTATCCGGGCTTGTACACCGCCAACATGACAACATCCGCAAACTGAATGACTTTGCGGATGTTATGGCGAGTCGCGCTCAGGGTCACCACTCGACGGTCACTGTAGTGTTCCAGGCGCTCCAGCGCGCGCGGGTTGATGTCTAGCGCGTACACGGACGCACCCGCGTACGCGAACGCGAGGGCTGCCTCGGACCCGACGGTTCCCGTGCCGATGATGACCACCTCAGCAGGGGCCACGCCGGGCAAGCCGCCTAAGAGAATGCCCTTCCCTCCCGCATCGTTGCGCAGAAGGCGGCTGGCAATGTGAGGGGCCATGCGCCCGGCCATCATGCTGATAGGGTGCAACACCGGCAAATACCCATCATCATCCTGAATGGTCTCAAAACCGATGACCGTGACTTTGCGCTCTAACAGGGCCTGGATCTTGTTAGGGTGAGCAGATGCCAGGTGCATGAAGGCCATAAGGATTTGCCCTTCAGATAAGAGATCGATTTCTTGTTGAAGGGGACGCGCCACTTTGACGATGAGGTCCCCCCGGCGAAACGCTTCTTCGTGGGAATACACCACCGTTGCTCCGGCGTCCAAGTAATGCTGGTCCAAAAACCCAGACCCTTCGCCGGCCCCACGTTCCACGAATACCCGGTGGCCCCGCTCAACCAGTTGACGCACCGCTGCAGGGGTGAGGGCCACTCGGTATTCAGAAGGACGTCGTTCCTTGGGTATGCAGATATCCATTTACGGCCTCCCTTATGGTCCACCTCGGGTGGACGTTCCCTCCATGTCAATATACTATGGGGTGTATCCTTCCCCCTTGTCCATGATCTGGAACATATATTCCAAATTGTTCTACAAAACCCATGTGCCTTGGTTTAAAAAGGAAGGGAAATTTGTAGAATATTCGCTGCCTTCGGCCAAGGTACGTAAAACGATGTGTCGGTCAATCATGGGCTTAAAAGAGCAATTCTACATCACATAGGTTTCCACAATCTTCCGTTCCACGTCGGTGACCACGCGGGCTATCACTCGCACGTGGGGCGCAATGGTGGAGTTGTGTAACTTGCGCCGCAGGAGATTGTCCACCTGGAAGATGCCCGCCGAATTGGCCATGACAATCTCCACCTCCACAGGGATATCCTTCCCCGCACGAATGTGCACCGCGTCGATGGCCTGCGCGGACACGGAATGGATGTTCACGTCGCCGGATTCAAAGGCAATGCGGGACCGACCGTGAGTCATGTCCAACGCGTCCGCGACCTTGACCACACTGGCTTCGGTGGTGTAACAACGCACATCCCAGTGGTGCGCGATGATGGCGTGGAGGACTTCGGCCATGATGATGGTGCGTTCCCGCACGGGATAGATGTTCATCAGGAGTTCCTTGGCCTTGGATTGGGCCAGGATGAGACTGAACTCCTCGTGATTCTCCCGGTGGATGGCAATGCCCACATCGTGAAGGGCCGCGGCCAACACCGTCACCACTTCCGCATCCTCCGGCTCCAGGCCGTGGTCCTTGACCACGCCCAGGGGCACGTCCGCGTCCGCGAGCAGGCGCAGGAGTTTCAGGGCCAGGTTGGCGACGATTTTAATGTGGACAGGGCCGTGATCGCTCATGCGGTTGCGGTCCACCGCGTTGACGTTGGCGCAACGCCACAATTGGTACAGTTCTTCATCTCCGTTGATGGCTTCTACCAACGCTTGCAGTCGTTCGTTGTGCCGGGCGGGCACGGTGAAGATGACCCGTTCCCCGGCAGCGATCTTCTCCTCGTCCTCGGCAATGGTGAGCGGGGAGAGTTCTTTTTCCGATTCCGAGTTTTGACGCTTGCCCATTCACGGCCTCCCAAGGTTGGAGTGGCCGAGGGGAAACCCTCGGCCACTAGGATGTCTTCTGCTACCCGTGGACGCGTTTCTCGTACCCGCGCCAGTAGGGTTCGCGCAGTTCCCGCTTGAGAATCTTGCCCGTGCCGCCTTTAGGCAGTTCGCTGCGGAATTCGATGCGCTTGGGCACCTTGTAGTGGGCAATGCGGTCGCGCAGGAACTGGATGAGTTCTTCCTCGGTCGCGGACATACCGGGCTTGAGTACGACCAGGGCCAGCGGCACTTCACCCCACTTCTCGTCGGGCACGCCGATGACCGCGCACTCGTACACCGCGGGGTGCGCGTACAGCGCGTTCTCCACCTCCACGGAGGAGATGTTCTCGCCGCCGGAGATGATGATGTCCTTCTTGCGGTCCACGATGAGGACGTACCCTTCCTCGTCCACCACGGCCATGTCCCCGGTGTGGAACCAACCGTCCTTGATGGCCGCCGCGGTCGCGTCCGGATCTTTAAGGTACCCTTCCATGACCACGTTGCTGCGGACGATGATCTCACCAATATCCTGGTTGTTCCAGGCCACATCCTTGCCCTCGTTGTCCACCACCCGCAGGCGCACGCCGACGGTGGGGATGCCGGTGCGGGCCTCGTAGTACCGGCGGGTCTCCACATCCGTGTCTAAGTAATCCTTGACGTAGGCCAGGGTCAGGATGGGGCTGGTTTCGGTCAGACCGTAACCGCTGAACGCTCGTACACCGAACAGATCTTCTAGTTTGGCGAGGAGGGCGGCCGGTGCGGGCGCGCCGCCGATGATGATCTCCTTCAGGTGGCTGAGGTCGTATTTCTGCACATCGGGGTGATTGACCATCGCGTTGAACACAGTGGGCACGCCGAACAAGCGGGTGACCTTCTCATCCTGGGCCAATTGCAGGATCAGCGTGGGGTCCACTTTGCGCAGCATCACGTGCTTGCCCCCCACCGCGGTGAGGAACTGGGGCGTGCCCCAGCCGTTGACGTGGAAGAGGGGCACAATGTGGAGCAGGGTATCTGTGTCCCGCAGGCTCAGCGCGGCGATGGCGTTCAGCGCGTGCAGGTACAGGGTGCGATGGGTCAATGTGACGCCCTTGGGCGGTCCGGTGGTGCCGGAGGTGTAGAAGAGTTCGCAGACCGAGTTCTCATCGATCGCGTCCAGGTCCACGTCGTAGTCGGGGGACGCCTCGCTTAACAACGCCTCGAACTCGTGGGCCCAGTCCGGCCATTCGCCATTGGGCTCAATGATGATGTAGTGTTGGACTCCGGGCACCTGGTCGCGCAATTTCTCCACCAGGGGCAGGAACATGCTGTGGAAGACGAGAACTTTGGTGCCCGCGTGGTTGAGAATGTACGCGATCTCCCCGGGGGCCAGACGGATGTTGATGGGATTGAGAATGGCGCCGATTTGGGGTACCGCGTAATAGGCTTCTAATAGATGGTGGGTGTTCAGGTTCACATAGGAGACCACATCTCCGGGACGGACGCCGAGCAGTTTCAGCGCGTTGGCCTGGCGGTTAATGCGCTCGTCGAACTCCAGGTACGTGAACCGCTTGGGGACATCCACGACCCCGACTTTCTTGCCGTAATACTTTACTGCTCGCTCACGAAACTCCAGTGGCGTTAGGGGTACGAACATGGTTGCACCTCCTTGTGCGTGTGCCGTATGGGGGATGAAAGGTTTGTTGCACTGTGGAAAACACGCTCATGCGTCGTCATTGTAACCCGAGATTCGGCGAAAAGCAACTCCATGTTCCGGAGGGAGGGCTTTTCAATGTTCTAACACGCGAAGGCGCTGTATCGGCGGTTGAGCCATCGTAAGGCCGTCGGGTAGACGACGGTAAGGCCGTTGGGTAGACGACGGCATTGCCGTCGCCTACCCTGCCGTCGCCTACCCCCGTTTGCCCCTGAGTGTAAGATCTCTGAAAAGCCCTATCCGGAGGCGGCGAACATCCCACGCAGTTCGTTTTACGCCAATGTACATAAACCGAAATGTTTGGTTCAATTAGTAGATCTTTCGGCCTGCAATTCCGTAAAGCGCTTGGCCCAATCCACCAGTTCCCGGGCCTTTTCGGGGGTATCCGCTTCCGCGAAGATGCGGAGGACCGGCTCGGTGCCGGAAAAACGCAGGAGGAGCCAGTTGTCGTTGTCCAGCAAGAACTTGACGCCGTCCAGGTGGGAGATGTGGCGCACCGGATACGGACCGATGTGATCCACCGGGTGTTCGCGCAGGCGACGGGGGACATACACCTTCATGGCCGGGGTCGCGGGCACGTTCTCCTCCACCGTGTACAGCCGGCCCGTGATCGCGTAGATGTCCTCCAGCATTTCCGAGATGTGGCGCCCCGTGCGCGCGATCATTTCCACCACCAGCACCGCGGCCAGGATACCGTCCTTCCCCAGGATGTGTCCTCGCACCGTGAGGCCGCCGCTGCTCTCCCCGCCCAGGAGCGCGTTGTGTTCCTTCATGGCCTTGGCAATGTACTTGAAGCCTACGGGCGTCTCGTAACACCTCTCCCCCAAGTGCTTGGCCAACCGATCGAGGAGGTGAGTTGTCGCCAAATTGCGCACCACCGGCCCTCGTTCGCCTCGCACCTCGTGGAGATAATAGTAGAGAAGCAAGAGCAAGTCGTTGATGTGCACATACTCCCCGCGTTCATCGACAATCGCGATGCGATCCGCGTCCCCGTCCGTGGCCATGCCCAGGTCGTAATGTCCTTCCTTGACCGTGTTGATGAGGAGGCCCAGCGCGTGCAAATCCGGCGCGGGGGACCGCCCCCCGAACAGGGGATCGTGGCGGCCGTGGAGGGTTGTCACCCGGCAGCGGGCTTCGGTGAGGATGATCTCCAAGGTCACTTGGCCCGTGCCGTACATGGGATCGATGACCACCCGCAATCCCGCGTCCCGGATGGCCTTCATGTCCACAAAGGACTCCACCGCGTCCACGTACGCGTTGGTGAAGTCCTTGTTCGCCACCATGCCCGCATCCCGGGCCACGTCCAGGTCCACGTGCACCACATCCTCGATGGAGAGCGCGTTCGCTTCTTCTTCAATGCGATTGGTCTCCTCGACCAGTAGGAGGGAGCCGTCTGTGTGAAACACTTTCAGCCCGTTCCACTCGGGCGGGTTATGACTGGCCGTGAAGGCCAGACCATATGCCGCGCCTTCGACCTCCGTCGCGTAGGTGATAAGGGGCGTGGGCGCGTCCTCGGGTAGGAGGACCACGGGGATGTTGTTGCCCGCGAAGACCTCCGCGGCCGCGCGTGCGGCCATGTCCGAGAGGAAGCGGCGATCGTAGCCGATGAGCACGCCCTGGGATTCCTTGCCTTCCCGAATGACCTGGTTGGCCAACGCCTGGCACAGGCGGCGCACGTTGTTCATGGTGAACCCTTCGCCGATAACCGCGCGCCAGCCACCTGTGCCAAAGTGGATGCGTTCCTCCCCCAATGTGCGCGTGGGGCGAAAGTAGCGTTTCTGGAGGATGAATTCGGCCTCCTCCAGGTCCTCCGGTGTGTTGATGCCCAGCACTTCGTCCGGGTCGTAAATCCGGTACGCGTCCACCCGCTTCCCCTCCCGGGCCAGGAGGTGGACCACATCCGTAAGGGGGAGGGGCTCGTTCCGGCGAATGAGCCGAGCGAGCGCGGGGAACAGGACGGTGGCCCGGGCCGCGTACGCGCCCACGTTGACCTCCCGCCGGCCCTGCGCGTCTTTGGGCTCGGCCACCTCGATCACGTCCATAATCCGCCCCTCTGCATCTCGGATCACCCGGCCGTAGGGATAAGGTCGGTCAATGAGCGCGGTGAGAAGGGTTAAATCCGCGTGCTTCAAGCGATGCCGATTGAGCAGCCCCTTCAGGGAGGCCGCTCGCAACAGGGGCGTATCCCCGTAGAGGATGAGGAGATCCCCCTGGAAGTGGTTCAAATGTGCCGCGACCTGCCACACCGCGTGCCCTGTGCCCAACTGTTCCTCTTGGACAATGTAGGTATATGCATCGCCCAGATGCGATTGCAACGTGTCATCCCCCTGGCGGACAACGATGAAGATGTCCTGGGGAGGAACTAACGCGCGCGCGTTGGCGATGACGTAATCGATGACGCGGTATTCACCCAGAGGACGCAACAAGGATGGAGCGTTTACTCGCGCAGTGGGTCCGGCCGCGAGGATGAGCACTTTTAGATCGGCGCCACCATGCCTTTCAGATGAGGACATAACAACCTCCTGGACGATGGGGTTGGCACCACAAGGGCCGTGTAACAAACAAGGGGGAAGCCCTCGTCGACTTCCCCCCAAAGAGCGCTTACGTTCGTTGTTCCATGGGCACGTAGGGCCGTGGGGCCGGGCCCACGTACAGCGCGCGCGGCCGGATCAGGCGGTTGTCCGCGTGCTGCTCAATGACGTGAGCGGTCCAGCCGGTGACACGGCTGAGCGCGAACATGATCGTGTCCAACTCGGGCGGGATGCCCAGGTAATACGCGACCAGCGCGCCGTAGTAGTCCACGTTCGGGTACAGGCGTCGTTCCTGGAAGTAGGGATGGTTCGCGGCCTTCTGGGCCAAACGCTCCGCGATCTCGAACCAGTGAGGTTCGGTGGATTTTTCGGCCAGCGCCCGGGCCCGCTCTTTGAGGATGCGGGCTCGCGGGTCCATGGTCTTGTACACCCGGTGTCCGATGCCCATGATGCGCCGCTTTTCGTCCATGGCCTTCTCGAACCACGCGTCCACATTCTCGGGCCGGCCGATTTCCATGAACTGGCGCATCGCGGCTTCCATCGCGCCGCCGTGTAAGGGACCTTTCAGCGCGCCCAGCGCAGCGGTCACCGCGGAGTACATGTCGCTCAGCGTGGACGCGGTCACCCGCGCGGTGAAGGTGGACGCGTTGAACCCGTGATCCGCGTAGAGAATGAGGAAAGCGTCCATGGCCTCGGCGGCTTCGGGAGTGGGTTCCTCTCCGTTGAACATGTACAGGAAATTCGCCGCGTGATTCAAGTCCAGGCGCGGTTCAACGATCTCCTTCCCCTGACTGACCCGATACACTTTTGCCAGGAGACTGGCTATCCCTGCGGTAAGGCGCATGGCATTTTCTAACTCTGCATCCCGTGAGTTGTCCTCGGCCCAGGGATCCCAGGCGGCCAAAGCGGAAAGGAACGTGCGAATCGCGGTAATGGGTAATGTGCCCTTGGGCAGCAAAGGCAACATCCGCAACAAATTGTCGGGCAGAAATCGGTAGTTGACCAGGTGTTTGCGCAGGGTTTCGTATTCCTTACGGTTGGGGAGATCCCCGTACCAGAGGAGATAAGCGGTTTCCTCGAAGTTGCCGTTGTTCACCAGGTCCGCGATGTCATACCCGCGATAGTAGAGACGACCTCGTTCGCCGTCCACTCGGGAAATTTCTGTCGTGGCCACATAGATGCCTTCTAATCCTCGAACGACTTGAATGTCTTTCTGTTCACTCATGTGTTGCTCCTCTACAGTAAGTTTACCGGGGATGGTAGGATGTCACACAGAAGCGTACTTGCACACATCCACGTGTGCGTGATTATAGCGGGGACGCCTGGGTTTGCCAAGCCTCATCTTCCCTCATAATATTGGCCCTACCGAAGGGGGAAAGCCCGGCAGTAGAAGCCCATGCTCGCGGCTCCGGCACACATATTCATGGACATGAGGAAGGAGCGGATGATGACTACGATTCGGATCATTGGGGTACCGATGGATTTGGGACAAACACGGCGTGGGGTGGATATGGGCCCGTACGCGTTGCGCTACGCGGGGTTGGGTGAGGCTCTAACCGCGTTGGGATACACCGTCGTGGATGGCGGGAACATTCCCGTCCCCGGCCCGGAAGAACACGAAGAGGACAATCCAAAAGCCCGACACCTCCACGCGGTGGCTGCAGCGTGTGAGGAAGTGTACCGTCGGGCACGAGCCGGACGGGAGCGAGGGGAGTTCACTTTGTTCTTAGGGGGCGATCATTCTATAAGCATCGGCACGATCGCCGCGGTTTCGGAGGGACGGGATATTGGTGTGATTTGGATCGACGCACATGGTGACTTCAATACGCCGGAAACGACGCCCAGCGGTAACATTCACGGGATGCCTGTGGCGGTGGTGACCGGGCGCGGCGCGGCGGAGTTGGTCAATGTAGGCTATCCGGGTCCGAAGGTGGCTCCGGCCCACATTGTTATGGTGGGTATGCGAGATTTGGACCCTCCCGAGCGTGAGGCTTTGCTCCACAGCGGCATCACGGTCTTCACCATGCGGGATATCGACGAGTTTGGTATGGCCGCGATTGCCCGGCGCATTGTAGCTCAAATGCACAACCTGGAGTACGTTCACGTCAGCCTGGACATGGATAGCCTCGATCCGGACATTGCCCCCGGCGTGGGAACGCCGGTTCCCGGAGGGTTAACTTATCGGGAAGCACACCTTCTTATGGAGATCCTGGCCGAATGGGGTAAAATAGGGTCACTTGACATCGTGGAAGTGAATCCGATCTTGGACCGACACAATCAGACCGCAGAGATGGCAATGGAGTTGACAGCCTCTCTGCTGGGCAAGCGCATTTTGTAGGTGGAGCGAGGACGATCATGGCGCCCCAAACGGACTACCGTCAGCAACTCATTGATGCCCTCATCCGTCGGTTGTACGATCTGTCGGAGGAGAGTCTGGCTCAACTGAGCACGTACATCTCCTTCCTCAAGTGGCAGGAGGAGCAATGGCGATCTATTGTCGGTGACGCGGATCGCCCCGATTTAGAGGTGGTGTGGCAATATGACTTCATCGAGCATTTCGATGAGGCGTCCAAGGCCGGTACGCTCACCGAGCAGGGAATGGAAATCAAGGTGGGGCCGGCCCAGTGTGGTATGGTCCAGAAGATGGCTCTCTGGCAACATCCGCCGTTAAAGGGGGAGGCGGTGGTGGAATACCAACCGACTATCCCTGCGGATGTGGAAATTTTGCAACTGCGGTTTGCCATTGGCGTCCGTGATGGAGCCATTCTGAGTGAGGATAACCCCGTAGGTTTTCGCATTCGCCTGAACGGGCGCCGCATTTGGAGTCGGGTGAAGCACACCAACGCGTGGGAGTACTTCACCGTGGATCTGCCCACCCTGTCCGGTACCACTCCCACCATCCAATTCATCACCGACGCGTTGGGGGTTCACCATTGGAAGTGGGCGGTATGGGGCGAACCTCAACTGTTGGGATTGGTCGAGCGGGAAGACACCGAATCCTGATGTGAACACAAGGAGCCGATAATGCGACGCTACAGGTGGTTGTACATCCTTTCTCTGATCGTTGTTATCCTCGCGGCCATTGTGCTTTGGGCCCGTCCCCAGGTGAGCCATCCTCCCGGCGTGGCCAAAGATGTGACCCTGTGGATACAACCCACCGCCGGGAAGGAACCTATCCTCCAAGCCTTGGACGGTGCTCACCACGATGTGCGCATGGTGTTCTACTCCATCACCGATCCCGATATTATCCAGAAGATTAAGGATACGGTCGCGCGTGGGGTCACCGTGCGCTTCATGCTGGAGAACAATCCCTATGGGGGGAGTTCCACGAACATTGATGTAGGGTTGGATCTACAGAAGGCCGGGGTGCAATTGAAATGGGCTCCCCGGGCCTTTCGTTACCTGCACGAAAAAGCTATTGTGGTGGATGGTCAGGTCGCTTACATTATGACCCACAACTTGACTACGAGTTCGTTCACGGCCAATCGTGAGTATGGCGTCCGGGTAACCGATCCGATTTTGGTGAGGGAAGTGGCCGCGGTGTTCGACGCGGATTGGAACCGGGAACCCATTGACCTCCGACGCGCGAATTTAATCTGGGCGCCGGATAACAGTCGAGAACGCTTTGCCCGGTTGTTTAACGCCGCGAAGAAGAGCATTTGGCTGGAGGAACAAAATTCCCAAGATCCTCAAATCGTGCGTTTGCTCAGCGATGCCGCCCGTCGCGGGGTGGATGTCCGTCTGATCAGTACGCCCCGTTGGCCCATCGAAAACGATTACGATGAGCCCGGTCGCGAGCAATTGCGTCAAGCCGGTGCTCAGGTCCGCTACATCCTGGATCCTTACATCCACGCCAAAGTGTTCGTGATCGACGGGCGTTTGGGATTTGTTGGATCCCAAAATTTTACCACTAATTCCCTGGACAACAACCGGGAGTTAGGCATCCTCTTTGATGACCCCGAAGCGGTCCGGCAGATGGTGGCTCAATTTTGGGAGGATTGGGAGAAGGGCACGGTGGAACCCTTTCCCAAGACAAAGTTACCCATCCCGCCTGAAGGGTACATTGATCACACAAAGGCCAAGTTCTACCTGTTTCGGGACGATGTGCCCGTGCAGTTGACCGTGACTCACACGTACAACAGTGGACGGGTTATCTGGCTCATGGGCAACGCGGACCAGGATCGGAATTTTAAGGTGGTCATTTTCCCCAGCGCATACAGTCGGTTTCCCGGCTATCCTGATCGGTTACCCGATGAATATTACAAGGGTAAGACGATTCGGGTCCACGGGTTGATCAAGTTGTACCGGGGATGGCCGGAGATCATTGTAAACAGTCCCTCTCAGATCGAAGTGGTAGAGAAATGAGCGTGATACCCGAACACCCGTTGAATTTGGACACGTTAGCCCAGATTCTGCGGAACGAGGGATGGGATGTCTTGGTAAGCGAGGATGTGATCGCGCGGCGAGAGGACCGGGGCGGGGTGTGGCATGTGTACGCGGACCGGGCCGGCCGCGTGCGGTTGGAAGTGACGCGAGAAGCGGGAATGCCTCTTGGGCGACGACTGCGCGTGGCCGGTCGGGAATACCGCGTTTTGCGCGAGCTCAATGAGGTCATCAACGTGGTGACGACTATTGAACACGAGGATGATTTGGTCCAGGTGTTGCGGGTGTTTGAGGATATTGTTTGGCGCCAGTTGTGGGAAGGGAAAGCGAACTGATCTATTGATTTTCTCGAGGGAAGGGCAGGGGCAGAAAGACGATGACATCGGCCTTACACATTCAGCATCTGACGTATCGCTACCGTACACGTGAGGAGTACGCGCTTCGCGATATTACATTTGAGGTGCAGCCCGGAGAATTAGTACTCATTGCCGGCGCGTCGGGGTGCGGGAAGACGACGCTCATGCGCACGATTAACGGGCTCATCCCCCGCTCCTATAAAGGAGGGACGTTAAACGGCACCATTCGTATTTTGGGAAAGGATCCATCTCCGTTGAAGTTGGCCGAGATCAGCCAGATGGTAGGGACGGTGTTGCAAGACCCGGAGCGGCAGATTATAGGGGCTTACGTGTATAACGATGTCGCGTTTGGGTTAGAGAACTTGGCCGTGCCCCGTCCCGAGATGATTGAACGGGTGGAACGGGTGCTGAGTGACTTGGATATTGAGCACCTACGCGATCGGGAAACGCACGCTCTGAGCGGTGGGGAGAAGCAGAAGGTGGCGGTGGCCGGCACGTTGGTCATGGAGCCGGAGGTGCTGGTGTTGGATGAACCTCTGGCGAACTTGGATCCGGCCAGTGTGGATGAAGCTTTACGGCTTATTCGACATCTGGTGGATGCGGGGAAAACAGTATTACTCATTGAACATCGGGTGGAGGATGTGCTTTCCATTCGGCCGGATAAGGCGCTGTTCCTGGATCGGGGGCACCAGGTTTATTATGGGACAGTGGATGGCTTCTTTGACGTCGTAAACCCGCTAGACGTGAAACTCCCGGCTGAAGTCGCGGTTCGGCGCATGAAAGCTTTGAAGGTACCTTCTCCACCGCCACGGCGGGAACGTCAAACCGGCGTAAAGCCTCTGGCCATTATGGAGGATGTCTCCTTCGGCTATGTACCCGAACGGGAGGTTTTGCACCACGTGAATTTTGAGGTGTATCCCGGCGATGTGATTGCTATTTTAGGGCCGAATGGGGCGGGCAAAACCACGCTCGTGCGTCACCTCATTGGGTTGGAGAAGCCTACTCAAGGACGGGTGTTGATCGAAGGCCGGGACACGCGTGAGTTGTCTGTGGCCCAGATTGCACGCACGGTGGGCTTTGTCTTCCAAAACCCTTCCCACATGTTGTTTGCTCCCACTGTGTGGGAGGAACTCGCGTTCGGGCCGCGTAACTTAGGATATGATGAGGACCGTGTGGCCCGCAATGTGGAACGCAGCTTGAAAATTGTGGATTTGCAGGAGTATGCGGACGTCTCTCCTCTGGCGTTGAGTTACGGGCAGCAACGTCGAGTAGGTATCGGCGCGATCTTGGCCATGGAGTCTAAGATCTTGGTGATGGACGAACCCACGGCCGGGCAGGATTATCGGCATTATACGCAATTCATGGACGCGATTGTGCAGTTACCCTTTGAGGCTATTTTGTTTATCACTCATGATTTGGATTTGGCTGTGCGGTATGCGAATCGGGTGGTCTTGTTGGCGGACGGTCGCATCGTCGCGGATGGAGCGCCTGAAGAGGTGTTGGCCGATGAGGAACGACTGCGCGCGTGCCGGTTACGGCCTACCAGTTTGTTGCGAATGAACTTGGACGTGTTACCACGGGTGGGGCAGTTCTTACCCCTGGAACGTTTGGTAGATGTGATATAATGAACTCAGCATCCCCCACGGTGCGGGAAGAATCCCTGCACCTGTTATGATAGGGGCCGCAGCCCCCTGTTGGACGACGGGACCTTTCATCATTCTGTTTCATCTGTCCGATGTTCATTGCTGAAACCGTCGTCGGCAGCGATCTCACAGAGGAGGTGGCATTATGAACGGTCAATCCACATTGACCAAAGTTATCGGCGCGATCATCACAACCTTGGTCGTGTTGTTTTTGGTGAACTTGGTCACCGGCGGTGAGAAGGCTTCTGCCGTTGGCTGGATTTTGTACTTGGTGGGCGCCGTCATCGTACTGGCCATTTATTTCTTCTTCGCGAATAAGCCCATTTGGGAAGTGGGCACGCGCGAAGTGGTGATGATGGCTATCGGTGCGGTGCTGTACGGCATTTTCTCTTGGGCGACAAATGTCATCCAGTTGCCCTCTGTGAGTTTTGTGTCCCTGCGGCCGGCCGTGGCCATCCCTATTTTCATGGGTTTGGCTTTTGGCCCGGTGGTCGGCTTCTTCAGCGGCGCAGTGGGAAACATCATTGGAGACGCGTTGACGGGTTGGGGCGTGTTCCCCGTCTGGGATCTGGGGAACGGATTGATGGGTATGATCCCGGGGCTTATTCTCGCCTGGGAGTCGCAGCGGGATCGGCGTCGGGTGACCGAGCGGGTTCTTGTGCTTGTGGGGGCCATTATGTTCCTCTTCGTCATCCTGACGGTTCTTTTCCCCAATGTCGAACACCCATGGATGGAGGGGATGCGGGCCGGTCAATGGACTTTGGGGCTTTTGATTATCACCATTGTGCTGGTAGCAGTGGGGTGGTTCTTCTTGCGCCAAAGTCCGGACATTGCCGTTTCGGTCATTTGGGGATCTTTGGGCGTTATCGTCGGTATGGGCTTTGCGGCCTTGGCCGACATTTGGGTGAACGGGTACAGTTTGGCCACCGCGATCATCGGCGAGTTTTTGCCGGCTGCGGCCTCGGATTTGGTGTTCGCTATCATCTTGGTCCCCATTTTGTACGGTGCGTATGAAGCGGCCCGATCTCAGACCGGGCGTTAATGCGGATGTTCGGCGGTGGCCGTCGGATGAGCGGCACCGGCGGCCATCGCCCGATCTTCAGGAGGCGTTAGGCCGTGATTGTTACATGGTCGTACAAGGAACGAAATACGATTATCCAGCGATTGGACCCGAGAGCCCGTATTATCTTCATGTTACTTTCCATCATCTCGGTTATTGAGACTTGGGACCTGCGGGTGCTTTTGGGGTGGTTGTTGCTCGTCGCGGTGGCCTATCGTCTGTCAAAGTTGACGTGGCAAGAGACCCGGCGTTTTTGGATGATCGTCATTCCCATTATCACGCTCCTGGTGACTATTACCGCACTGACCGGTCGTGGTGGGGAAGAAGCGTATCAGGTCACTCATCCGTTGTTTCGCGTGCCCTTATGGGAGGCGCATCGATTCACCATCAGCGCGGAGCAGGTGTTCTTTGCCATGAGCCAGTTTGTGCGCATGGTGGTGATGGCAACGTTTGGTCTCCTCATCCCCTTTACCATCCACCCCGCGTACTACGGTGTGACGTTTAAGGGGTTGGGATTAAGTGATAAGTTCGCGGTGGCTACGGATCTCGCCTTTCGTTTGGTGCCCACGGTGGCGAAGGATTTTCAGACGACGCTGGATGCTCAGCGGGCGCGGGGGTATGAGCTGGAACGAAAAGGCGCGGGGCTTTTTCAGCAAGTGAGAAATCTCGCTCCGTTGGTGGTGCCGGTGACCATCGGCACGATTTTGGGCGGGGAAGATATTATCGACGCGATGGATCTGCGGGCGTTCGGTGCGAAGCCAAAACGAACATGGATTGTGGAGTTGCACTATGAGCGGCGGGATTATACGCTCATCGCGTTCGGTGTGGTGTTGTTTGTGGTGACGACCTTGGCCCGTGTGAGTGGGGTTCTGCATTTTTGGGTGCCGTCCTGGGCTTTAGGACATTGACCTATATGTACTTATCCAGGGTGAGCATAATCTTCCTATGGAAGAGCATATTAAGACATTTCGCATTCACCGATTTTCGCTGGCCGTGGGTTTATTAAGTGGTATGGCGTTGGGTTTGTTGATCGGGTATGTGTGGGTGTTTCGCCCTCCTCCGTTGGTGTTGGACATCCCTACCCCTTTGCCGTTACCTCCTACCCCTACGCCCTCGCCGGTAGTGGTGTATGTGAGTGGCGAGGTCCGATCGCCCGGTGTGTACACGTTACCCGCGTCGTCCCGGGTGGTGGATGCCGTGCGCGCGGCCGGCGGGTTGACCGATCTGGCGGATGTGAATGCAGTGAATCTTGCCTTGCCTGTGGAAGACGGGGCCCATGTTCACATCCCGCGCCAGGGGCAACATCCTGAGGAAAACGCCTCAATCCGTTCACGTCCCACCCCCGTGGCGTCGGAGGGGTTCCCGGTGGATGTGAACACGGCCTCTCTTTCCGAATTGGAGGCCATTCCGGGCATTGGACACGTGATGGCTCAACGCATTGTAAAGCATCGGCCCTACGGGGCTGTGGATGATTTGCTGCGGGTGCCCGGCATTGGCCCGGCTACATTGAAGAAAATTCGTCCTTATGTTACAGTGGGGGGAACACCGTAGCGGGGGTAGTACTCCGTTCATCTTGGAATAATGCATGAAACGCTGAGAACGGGCGGTGAAGGCGTTATCTTTGGCGGCTGCGGCTACGCGGATGAGTGGATTCGGTATCGAGCCATGAGGATACAGAGATTGTGGATGTACATCAAGCAAGGCAATGAGTGGATTATCCCAACAGTCCTTTGGGGGATAATCGGTGTTCCTACGTTACGTTGGTTGTGGATTCAGTGGTGGACGAATGATTTTTACTCGCACGGTGTGTTGGTGGTGCCCTTGGCCCTTTATTTAGGTTGGCGCTTACGTCTTCCGCCGGGAAGGGGCGCGGATGCGGGGTTGGCCCTCTTGGCCGGGATGACCGGGGGATATGTGGCTGCATTGGCCGGGCATGCGATGTATGTAGCGGCTCTGTTGTGGATAGGGATGGCCGCCTCGTTGGTGGTGGTGTTCAACGGTTGGCAGGCCCTTCGACGCTTGTGGTTTCCCTTCGCGTTTACGCTGTTAGCCGTGCCGTTGCCTTTTGTGGAAGCGGCCAGTTTGCCCCTAAGTCAGTGGGTTGGGACGGCTGCGGCCGCTGTGGTCCGTTTGTCGGGCATCCAAGTGCTGGCCAACGGCAGTCAGATCTCCTTGCCACAGGCGCACTTGGTTGTGGGGGCGCAGTGCAGTGGCCTGCGCTCGCTTATTGCCCTGATAACCGTCGGCGCACTCTTTGCCTACGTTATTCAGGGGCCTTCGTGGTGTCGTGTATTGATCTTCCTCAGCGCGTTGCCCCTGGCGTTGGTGGGGAATTTGGGCCGGGTGGTCAGTCTTATTGTTGTGGCCTCCATGTGGGGGGCGGAGACCGCGTTTTCCTTTTACCATCACTACTCGGGGTTCGTCTTCTTTTTGCTGGTATTTGTCGGACTGATTGCATGGGCACGGGGGTTAGGATGTCGCAACGTTCGCGATCTCTTTTAGCGTCATGGATTCTGCTGCTCGGTCTTCTCGCGGTCGTGTGGGGGCGGCCCGATCTCCTGGCGATGCACGCGAGTCAGGTGGCCCATACGTGGGTGGTGGATGTAGATACATGGCGGCGTACGCCTTATCAGCGGGTAGTCCGTTCACCTTTTGATTTCGATGTGCGCCACGATTTGCATCGGATCCCCCTGGATGTGGGGGGATGGCATGGCGTGGATGTCCCCCAGACGAACCTTGAAGTGTTCATCTTGCTCAAGCCGGAGCAGTATCTACAACGGCGTTACACGTACACCGACGGGCAGTTTTTGTGGTTAAGTATCATCGGCAGCCGCAAGGAGCGCAGTTTTCATCCACCGGAAATCTGTTACATGTCTGACGGATGGCAGGCACAGGTTTCGGATGTGGAGGTTCCCCTTCGGCGGGGAAGCATTCGCGCTCTAAAGGTGCTGGCTCATAAGGGACGGTGGCATCATCTGGTTCTGTACTTCTTTGTGTGGCCGGACCAGGCGCGTGACCTTGCCCGGGGTGTGGTGATGTTCAAGGTAACCGTTCCGGTGAGCCGTGGGGAAGAGGATGCTCTTGCATTGGCAAAGGCGTTTATACGGACGTTCTTTTGGGAGGTGGTTGAGTAAGGTAGGGTCTAGCATTTTGTTATGAAAACTGCGCAAAACTTTCTCGTGGATTTGGTTGTCTTCAACGCGTCCGTTATAATCCGGCCGGACTGTCTATTCCTCCGTGGGCGATCGGTGCAGGGGATGATGAGTGCGTTGGCTGTTCGAACTGGAATTAGCGTGGGAACTGGCTTGGGGTATTGTCCTATTGACGGCAGGGCCGATTGGCTTGGGCCTGTGGCTGGACCGCCACGTGCACACTACCCCCCTGGGGACACTGGTGGGGCTCTTGCTGGTGCCGGTGGCGATGAGGTGGTACTTGCGCCATCGGTGGAGATCTCTCACCGATACCGTATCGCCGCGGGGCCATGATTTTCACAGGGACGTGAAGGAGGAACGCTCGTGCGACGATTGTTGAGCCCTCGAGTTTTAGGTGTTACACTCGCCGTGCTTCTCATTATGGTGGGCAGCGCGGTGGTTTTGAAAGTCCCCCTTCCCGGTATTTCCCTTCCTGCCGAACCCGTTGCGTGCTTAGGTGGTCACCTGGTTGAGGCAGAACATGGTTTGGCCTGCTCCGGTGGTTTCCCCATCACCAACACACTGACCGGCACGTTGGTGGTGGACCTGACCATCTTTCTCTTCATGTACTTTGCCCTGCGTGATAAGCAACTGGTGCCTGACGGACTTCAGAACGCGCTGGAAGCGGTGATTGAGTGGTTCTACGGGTTGGTGGAGGATGTGGCCGGGAAGGAGAATGCCCCCAAGTTTTTCCCTTTGGTGATGACCATTTTTATCTTCGCCCTGGTCTCCAACTGGTGGGAATTGGTGCCGGGCGTGGATGCCTTTGGTTGGATTGTGAAGGCCCACGGCAAAGGGGGCTGGGAGACTAAGGTGTTATTCGGTAATGTGTACACGTTGGTGAAGGAGGAAGGCCATCATACATTGGTGCCGTGGTTGCGCACGGTGACCACGGACTTGAATGTGACGTTGGCGATGGCGTTCATCTCCGTCACCTATGTGCAGATTGCCGGTGTTCAGGCGCTGGGGCCTGGTTATTTTAAGAAGTTTATCAAACCGGGATATGCCGGCGGTATCATCGATGTGTTTGTAGGTCTGCTGGAGACTATCAGTGAACTGGCCCGTATCATCTCCTTCTCCTTCCGATTGTTCGGTAACATTTTCGCGGGTACGGTGCTGTTGTTTGTGATGCCGTACTTGGTTCCTCTATTTGTCCCGTTGCCGTTCTATGGATTGGAGATCTTTGTAGGTCTGATTCAGGCCTTTGTGTTCGCCGTGCTGACGTTAGTGTTCATCTCCATGGCTGTGGTCAGTCATGGAGAACACGAACATTGACGTCTTCGGTGCCTATTCCTAGCACTTTATCTTCTCAAATTTGAATCCTGATCGACGGACATATCTCGTTTTATGTACCTCGGCGTAAAGAGGGAGTAGAAATTCGTGTGATTTTTGCCGCCGAAGGCGGCAAAAATCACACGAATTTCCCTTCTTCTTATAAGCCAAGGGACATTCGCAGAGTTTTGTCAGTCCATCAGAATTTGAATCTTTAACTTATCAAGGAGGTCTTTAATCATGGAAGGATTGGCTTCTGGTCTGGCCATGGGGCTGGGTGCCATTGGCCCCGGTATCGGTGTCGGTTTGGTCGTGTTAGGTGCTTTGCAGGGGATCGCGCGCAACCCAGAAGTTGCGGGCGAGATCCGCACCAACATGATTTTGGGTATCGCGTTCGCTGAGGCTATCGCCATTTACGCTCTGGTGGTGGCCCTGTTGCTCAAGTTCGTGTAACCACCCCTGAAGCGTGTAAGGAGGGCAACCTGTGGAAGCATTAGCAGCCCTGGGGATCAACTTAAACTTCCTGATCACCCAAATCATACACTTTTTGTTGCTCCTCTGGTTGTTGCAGAAGTTCGTGTACAAGCCCATCCTCAATATCATGGCCGAACGGCGTCAGCGCATTGAGGAAGGGCTCAAGGCGGCCGAGTTGGCCCGTGAAGAGGCTGCCCGCCAGCGTGCCGAACTGGAGAAACAATTGGAAGAGGAGCGACGTCGCGCACAGGAGCGCATTGCAGAGGCGACCCGACAGACGGAACGCCTGCGGGAGCAAATCATTGCCGAAGCGAAGGCTGAGGCCGAGCGCATTGTGGCCGAAGCACGCGAGCAGGCAGAACAGGAGCGTGAGCGCATCCTCCAGGATGCTCGACGTCAGATCGCAGACCTGAGCCTCCTGCTGGCGCAGAAGATTGTCGGCGAGTCCTTGGATGAACAGAAACAGCATCAACTCATTGAAAAGTTCCTGGTGGGTGAACTGTGAACCGGCGAGAAAAGGAAATTCAGGCATACGCAACGGCATTGTTCGAGGCCGTCGTTGAAGAGGCGCTCCAGGCCTTGCAAGCCGTCCAGCAGCGTGTCGCCGAAGACAAATCTCTGAAGACTTTATTAGACGATCCTGCCAAGGATGTGCAGGAAAAGTTCGACGCGCTCAAGCAGGTTGTGCCCCCGGGAACCGGTAGCGCGGTTATCAAATTCCTGGGCGTCCTGGTCTCCAAGCAAGATCTCGGGTATTTGGACGACATCGTGAAGACCGTCCGGGAGCAGGTTGTGGCCCGCGGAGAGGTTCCTGTAGAGGCCGTGGTGATTTCCGCGGTTGAACTCACCGACGAGGAAAAGGCCAAGTTGGTGACGAAACTTAAGGAGCGTTTCGGGCCGAACTTGATCTTCTCTTATCGCGTCAACCCCGACATCCTGGGAGGCATGATCATTCGGGTGGGGGACACGCTGTTGGATTACAGCCTGCGTAGTCGCCTGGAAGAATTGCGTGGTCGTATCGAGACTATCGTCTAAGGCGTGTCGCGTTCGAAGCGTAATGCATGGGTCGAGCCGTCACGTGTTACGCTTTCCTTCTCATGCATCATGTCTCGTGGTGAGGGATTACATACAGCGGAGGACATTCGATGGCAATTCGTGTGGAACAAATTGCCGAGGAGTTAAAGCGGCAGATTTTGGAATTTGAGCCCACCGTGCGCACGGTGGATGTGGGTACGGTGACCTATGTGGGTGATGGTATCGCCCGTGTGTCGGGGCTCACCAACGCGATGGCCAGTGAGTTGGTCGAGTTCGAAGATGGCACCTTGGGTATCGTCTTCAATCTGGAAGAAGACAGCGTAGGTGTCATCATCATGGGGGAATACACCGGCATTGAGGAAGGCCAGATTGTGCGGGCCACCGGACGCATCGCCTCGGTGCCCGTGGGCGATGCCCTCATCGGCCGGGTAGTGAACGCGGTGGGACAGCCCATTGATGGCAAGGGACCCATCGAGACCGACAAATACCGCCCGGTGGAGCGCATTGCTCCGGGGGTGGTCTATCGCGAGCCGGTGAATACCCCGGTGCAAACGGGCATCATCGCCATTGACTCCATGATCCCCATCGGTCGCGGTCAGCGTGAGTTAATTATCGGTGACCGGCAGACGGGGAAAACGGCCATCGCCATCGACACCATCATTAATCAAAAGGGTAAAGATCTTATCTGTATCTACGTCGCCATTGGGCAAAAGCGCGCCCAGGTTGCACAGGTGGTGGCGACCCTGGAAAAGTACGGGGCCATGGATTACACCGTGGTGGTGGCGGCGACCGCATCGGAACCGGCTGCGTTGCAATATCTGGCCCCCTACGCGGGGTGCGCCATCGGTGAGGAGTTCATGGAGCAAGGTAAGGATGCGCTGGTTGTGTACGATGACCTGAGCAAGCACGCTTGGGCCTACCGCCAGGTTTCCTTGCTGTTGCGCCGTCCTCCGGGACGTGAGGCGTATCCCGGTGACGTGTTCTACCTTCACTCCCGTCTGTTAGAACGGGCGGCCAAATTAGCGACCGAATACGTCATCGTTAAGAAAGGGGAATCTCCCCGGCGTCCGGGGGTCAATGGGAAGATCTACCGCGGGAAGTTGGGCCTGGAAGAGGCCGAAGAGGACCTCAAAGAAATGGGCGATGAGTACACCATTGTCCGTTTGCCCGATTCTGGCGGCTCCTTGACCGCGTTGCCCATTATTGAAACGCAGTTGGGTGATGTGTCCGCGTACATTCCCACCAACGTGATCTCCATCACCGATGGGCAGATTTACCTAGAGCCCGAACTTTTCTACGCGGGCTTCCGCCCCGCGTTGAACGTGGGTATTTCTGTGTCCCGTGTAGGTGGTGCGGCCCAGCGGCCCGTGATGAAGCAGGTGGCCGGTCGCCTGCGCCTGGAACTGGCCCAGTACCGAGAGTTGGCCGCGTTTGCCCAGTTTGGTTCCGATCTGGATCCCGCGACTCAGCGCCAATTGGACCGAGGCCGTCGGGCCATGGAAGTGTTGAAACAGCCTCAATATTCGCCGCTGCCCTTGGAGCATCAGGTGATGCTCATCTTCGCGGTGACGAACGGGTACTTGGATGGCATTCCGGTGGACCGTATCCAGGAGTGGAAGGATGCGTTCTTGCGTTGGGTGGATGCCACCTATCCGGATCTGGTGCGCACCATCGCAACAGGCGAGAAAATGAAGCCCGAAACCATCGAGGCGCTCAAATCCGCGTTGGAAGAATTCAACCGCACGTTTGAATAGAGAAGGTTGGGACCGTGGCTACAGATCGGGAAATCAAACGACGCATTCGGAGCGTCAAAAACATATCGCAAGTGACCAAGGCCATGGAGGCGGTCTCTGCCTCTAAGATGCGGCGGGCACAACAACAGGTGTTATCAACCCGCCCTTACGCGCAAAAGGCCCAGGAGGTGTTGAGCTTCCTGGCCTACATGCCCCACAGTGGGTTGCCCATGTTCCATCCCTTACTGGAAGCCCGACCCGTGGAAAAGGTCCTGATGGTCCTGATTACCGCGGATCGCGGCTTGGCGGGTGGATTCAACAGTCACATGATCAACACCGCGTTGAAGTTCGCAGACCAATTGGATAAACCCACTTCCTGGGTGACGGTGGGCCGCAAGGGACGGGATTACATGGCCCGTTACGGGTATCACATCATTGCTGAGTTCACTAAACTGGGGGACCGCCCGACCTCCTTGGATGTGGCTCCTATCGCTCGGGTGGTGACCGATGAATTCGTCGCTCAGCGCGTGGACGCGGTGTACCTCTGTTACACGGATTTCGTCAACGTCTTACGTCAGGTGCCTACGGTCAAACAACTTTTGCCCATTGAACCCATTAAACCGGAGACGAAATGGTCACCGGATTACATCTTTGAGCCCGACCCGGAGACCATCTTGGACTTGGTACTGTACCGGTTTGTTGAACTGCAAATTCTGCAAGCGTTGTACGAATCCATTGCCAGTGAGCACGCCGCTCGGATGGTGGCCATGCGTAATGCTACAGATGCTGCCTTAGAACTAATCGATGTGCTCACTTTAAGTTACAACAAAGCACGACAGGAACGTATTACACGCGAGATCTTAGACATTGCCGGCGGCGCGGAGGCACTCCGCCGGGCGCGAGAAATGGAATCGTAAACTCACGAGTTCCAAGTAGGGAGGCATTCGTATGGCAATTCAATCCGTTGGTCGTATCCGCCAGATTATCGGCCCCGTGGTGGACATCGAGTTCCCCGAAGGGCAGTTGCCGGATGTGTACGACGCGGTGGAAATCCCGTTAGGAGATGGGAAGAAACTGGTTTGTGAAGTCCAGTATCAGATGGGGAACAACTGGGTGAAGACTGTGGCGTTGGGGCCGACGGACGGGTTACGCCGTGGCATGGAAGCCTATAACACCGGTGCGCCCATTAAAGTGCCGGTAGGACCGGCTACCCTGGGCCGTGTCTTCAACGTGGTCGGGGAACCTATTGACGAGCAGGGGCCGGTAGAAACGGATACGTACTACCCCATTCACCGTCCGGCTCCCCCCCTGGTGGAGCAGTCCACCAAATCCGAATTCTTTGAGACCGGCCTAAAGGTCATTGACCTGATTGCTCCCTTTACTCGCGGTGGTAAAACCGGTGTGTTCGGTGGCGCGGGCGTGGGCAAAACAGTGATTATTATGGAGCTCATTCGCAACATCGCCACCGTTCATAAGGGCTATTCTGTGTTTGCCGGCGTGGGGGAGCGCAGTCGTGAGGGGAACGACCTCTGGCTGGAGATGCGGGAGTCGGGCGTGATCGGTAGTACGGTGATGGTGTTCGGTCAGATGAATGAACCCCCGGGCGCGCGTCTGCGCGTGGGGTTAACGGGGGTTACCATGGCCGAGTACTTCCGAGATGAGGGGCGTGACGTGCTCCTCTTTATCGACAACATCTTCCGCTTTGTCCAGGCAGGCTCTGAGGTGTCCTCGTTGCTCGGGCGTATGCCGTCGGCTGTGGGGTATCAGCCCACCCTGGGTACGGACATGGGAGAATTACAGGAGCGCATCACCTCCACCAAGCGGGGCGCGATCACCTCTATGCAGGCGATTTACGTCCCTGCGGATGACTTCACCGATCCCGCACCTGCGACCACTTTCGCCCACTTGGACGCCACCATCTCTTTGGAGCGTGCTCTGGCCGCACAGGGGCTCTACCCGGCTGTGGATCCGCTGGCGTCCACATCCCGCATTTTGCAGCCGGACATCGTGGGCGAGGAACACTACCGGGTAGCTCGAGGCGTCCAACAGACCCTCCAGCGTTACAAGGATTTGCAGGACATCATTGCCATTTTGGGTGTGGAAGAGCTGAGCGAGGAGGATAAAATCACGGTCGCGCGTGCTCGCAAGATCCAGCGTTTTCTCACCCAGCCCATGTTTGTTGCAGAACAGTTCACGGGTATGCCGGGCCGCTACGTGAAAATCGAGGACACCATTCGCGGTTTTCGCATGATTTTGGACGGCGAACTGGATGACATTCCTGAGCAGGCCTTCTACATGAAAGGCACCATTGAGGAAGTCATCGAGACCGCGGAACGTATGCGCAAGGAAGGGTAGAGGATAGGTCACATGGAAACGGTACGTTTAGAGATCGTCACACCCGAACGTCTGGCTTTTTCCGAAGAAGTTCGTTCGGTCACGTTGCCGGGCGTCAGTGGTGAAATGACCATATTGCCCCGCCACGCGCCGTTGATGACCCTCTTACAGCCTGGGGAATTAATCATCCGCCCCGCGCATGGGGGAGAGATCTCGTATGCTGTGGGGGGCGGCATCGCGGAGGTTCGTCCGGATAAGGTGGTGGTGTTGGCGGATGCGGCCGAACGTGAGGATGAGATCGACATCGCCCGCGCCGAAGCCGCACGGCAGCGCGCGGAACGTTTATTGAAGGAAGGTGTTCCTCCAGAGCGTCGTCGAGAATTGGAACTCAGCCTGCGCAAGGCCTACGTGCGCCTGCGTGTTGCTCGACGACGACGTCGCCGTCCGAGTATCCAATCGACGCCTACAACGGAACATGAAGGCGGCGATACCGAATAAGTAGGTCGGTTTCACGCGGTAAGTACCCCTCGCAGGCCACTTCCTGCGAGGGGTTTTTTGTGGAACCCCTCTTCTTTCCGTATATTAGGACCGGATTGGCTAACAAAACGTAGGTGAAGGCACGACCTTCGCCTACCCGGCCCTGGCATACAGAAGTATGTGCAGAGGAGCCTGACAGTTGCCCCCTGCGCGAAAAGGCAAGGTGGTTTCTGTTCTTCTGATGGAATTTTGATCGGCGGAGAAGAATACCATGTTTGAACGGTATATCGGAATTGATTTAGGCACGGTAAATGTCCTTGTGTACATGAAGGGTAAAGGCATCGTCCTACAGGAGCCCTCGGTGGTTGCCATCTCCCGGCGGGATAGTAAAATCGTGGCCATTGGCACCGAGGCTCGGGAAATGGTCGGACGGAACCCTGAGAGCATCGAGGTCGCTCACCCCCTGAAGGATGGGGTCATCGCGGATTACGAAGTGACGGAGAAGATGTTGGCCTACTTCATCCGTAAGTTGTTAGGCCGATTTCGATTGGTGAAGCCCGTGTTAATGGTCAGTATCCCCCGGGGGGTAACCAGTGTAGAAGCCCGTGCGGTGCATGATGCGGCCATGCAGGCCGGAGCGAAGGAGGCGTATCTTATTCCCGAACCTTTGGCGGCCGCCTTGGGCGCGGGTCTGCCTATTGAGACGCCGACCGGAAACATGGTGGTGGATCTGGGGGGCGGGACGACGGAATCCGCGGTGGTTTCTGTGGGCGATATTGTGTCCTGGAGTTCGGTACGGGTGGGTGGCGTACACTTGGATGAGGCCATTATGGCCTATGTGCGTCGTAAGTACAACCTCATTGTTGGGGCTCAAACCGCGGAGGAAATAAAGATTGAGATCGGCAGTGCGATGCCTTTAGATGAAGAGTTAGAGATGGAAGTGAAGGGTCGAGATCAGGTGACGGGATTGCCCAAGACCATCACCATCACCTCCGGTGAGGTCATGGAAGCACTCGAAGAACCCCTGGAGGTCATCGTGAACTCGGTGCGTCAGACGTTGGAGAAGACTCCACCGGAATTGGCCGCAGACATCATTGACCGGGGCATGGTGCTCACCGGCGGTACCGCTATGTTACGCCAGTTGGACCGTCTTTTGGTGAAGAAGACGGGAGTCCCCGCGTTTGTGGCGGACAATCCCATCGCGTGTGTGGCCATTGGCGCGGGGCGCGCGTTGGACAATCTGGACCTGCTGCGTCGCAGCCTTCTTAAGTTTTAAGCCATGAAGCAGGTACCCATCTCCGTTTACTGGGCCGGCTGGCGTGAAGTTCTTGATGAGATCCTGGAAGGGTTTGAGGTCCAGGAGAATGTATCCCCGCCTTGGTTGGTGAACCCGCACACGGGGCGGCGTCTGAAGTTCGACCTGTATTATCCCCAAATTCGGTTGGCCGTCCGTTTTCGCGGGGTATCGCCCACCGCACGGCGACGACGCATGTCTGACCAGGAATTGGAAGCGGACGTGCGGCGGGATGATGTGCGTCGCTTGCTTTCTCGGGAGCATGGCATCGCGTTTGTGTCGTTACGGGTGGTTTCCGAAGACCCTCGCCGGGAGTTGGATCGCCTCCACACCGCGTTGAGCACGGTCACGCGACACATTGTGCACGCGTCCATGCCCCAGGAACAAAAGGTTGCTCTCGTGGACGCAGTGCGCGGGGCTCGCAAGCGGTTGTTGGAGATTCGTGAACGACTGCGCCGTCAGGAGGATTTGGTGGTCTACGCGGATCGTCGACGGGACCGGGAGACTGCGGCCCTGCGCGAGGCCCGTCGAGAAGCTGCGTCGCGGCCTGTAGCCATCCACCAGCGATATGAGGTAGGAATGCGTGTGCGCCATATTCGCTACGGTGAGGGAAAGGTGGTGGCGGTGGAGGCGAAGGAAGACGGCGACTGGGAGATCACGGTGGATTTTCTGACATCGGGGCAACGGAAATTTCTGGCCAGTTTGCTGACGGGCAAATTGGACGTCATATGAAGAAAGCCGCCCAGGGGGCGGCCTGTGGGAAGTTTATCGGCGGTGGCGTTGACTCAATTCACGGGCACACGTTGCACAGAGGGTTGTTTCGGGGAACAACTCCAACCGTTCGGGTTCGATGGGTTTGCCGCAATTTTCGCAAATTCCATATCGGCCCTTTTCCAAACGCTCGATGGCTTCCTTGAGGGAGGCGATCTTTTCTTTAAGTTGGTCGCGTCGGGCCAGATTCATCTCCCATTCATACAGGCGCGGGCTTCCTACGCCTAAGCCGAATTCGGGCTTATCTTCCAACTCTCGCAACACATCTTCCAGTTCTTCCTCCGCTTCTTGTAACTCTTTACGCAGTCGTTCCAGTTCGCGTTGTCGTTCTTGTTCTTCCTGAGCTTTGAGGGCTGCATGTGTCATGGTTGTTCCTCCTCTCCGTGTTCCTCGCTGCCTATCCCCCCGTTTGTTCCCGCGGGAGAAGAGGGTGCAGAGGTGTCACTTTCCGTCTCCACATCTTCCAAAACATCCCATTGAGGTACTTGACGCATGCTTAGGGAAATGCGTTGGCGCTGTGTGTCTATGCCGATGATGCGTACCCGAATTTCATCGCCTGGACTGAACGCGTCCTGCGGGCGTTGGCCGTGTGCAAGTGGCAGTTCCGAAACGTGCACAAGTCCTTCAACGCCCTCTTCAAGGCGGGCAAACACACCAAAGTCCGTCACGTTGATGACGAGCGCGTCAACGATATCCCCCTCCCGATATTTTTCTACCCGCTCTAGCCACGGATTAGGCTGCATTCGTTTCAGGCTGAGCCCAATCCGCCGCGCTTTGCGGTCCACTTTAATGACGACGGTTTCCACCTCTTGCCCAATTTGCAATATATCTTGCGGGCTTACCGATCGGTCCCAAGAAAGTTCTGACCGGTGAATTAAGCCGTCCACTCCGTCCAGATCTACAAAAACGCCGAAACTGGCGAAACTACGAACCCGTCCCCGAACAATATCGCCTTCTTTCAGGGAGGCCAGCAGTTCATCCCGGCGTCGTTCTCGTCGTTGATGTTGAGCCTCCCGTTCGGAAAGGATGAGCCGTCTGCGAGCTCGATCCACTTCAATGACGCAGACGGGTAGGCGCTTTCCAACCAGCGCGGCCATGCGCTGAGCCCTTTCTTCGGCCGAGATGTTGCGCGGGATGTCAGCCATTTGGGAAAGAGGGATAAAGCCCCGAATCTGTCCAAAACGGACAATCAAACCGCCTCGGTTGTAGGCAATAACCTCGGTTTCGATGATGGCCTTCTGTTCCATTAACTCCACAGCCTTGACCCAGTCCTGGGCCTGCAATGCTTTTGATAAACTTACCTCAATGTCACCCGTCTCTTCGTATACGCGGGTGACGATGACGTTGACTTCCTGGCCTTCGTGCAATTGCTCTCGTACCTCGGAGGGCAAACGGGCCAAGTCATCAGGTGGGACGTAAGCGTCCCGTTTGGCGTTGATGTCCACCAACACCTCATTGGGGCCTACTTGGGCAATGGTCCCCTTGAGTAGCTCCCCACGTTCCGGTTGCACCAGAATGTGGTGCTTTTCCTGGAGCCACTTTTCAAACAGGTCACCGTCTTCTACATCTTCGTCATCCATCCACTGCGTTCTCTCCGGATCGAACACTGTGTCACTCCGTTGGAGGTGGGATGAACTTGGAGGATGTGTCATCCCCCGGAAATAAAAAACTCGGATGTCCCAGGGAGACATCCGAGTAAGGACCAATGGTCCGGCCTACTCCACGGCAAGGCCGGATTATAAGTTCATTACGTTCTCCCTGGGGGTTTCCAAACGTGACGTTCAAGAAGGCGCAACCTTATCCTCCCTTTCCTCGCCCGTATTCAGTATAGCATTGAACGAGGGTCATGTCAAGGGATTTTTAGGGGGCCATAGGGCCTTTCAATGTGCTAACACGCGAAGGCGCTGTATCGACGGGTGAGCCATCGTCAGGCCGTCGGGTAGGCGATGGCAATGTCGTCACCTACACCCGTTTGCTCCTGGGTGTAAGATCTCTGGAAGGCCCTGGGGGGACAATTTGGGCTATGCACCTGCATTGGCCTTTACGTGTGAGAATATTGAACCGGGACTTTTCATAGCGCGCTTGGTTTTCCATCCTCGACGGTGTACAATACCCTTACACCTGAGCGATCGACACATTGTATGTTATGTGCTCTGGCGTAGAGGGGAGGCTGGCCATTCCCTTCGTAAGCCAACGCACATATGCGTGTCCGTCACTCAGCTTCAACACATTATCCCGGCATAGCCCGAACACGTGGATGAGGAGTCATGAGACCGGTACAACTGCAATTGCGAAACTTTCTCTCTTACGGCGAGAACGTTCCCCCGTTACGATTCGATGGGCTCCATGTGGTGTGTCTTTCTGGGCCTAACGGACACGGGAAGAGTGCCCTGTTGGACGCGATGACGTGGGCCCTGTGGGGCAAAGCGCGCTCGCGCAGTGATGATGACCTTATCCGGCATGGGCAGACGGAAATGCTGGTGGATTTTGAATTTTTGTTGGACGATCGGCGATATCGCGTGCGCAGAGAACGTATTGTAAAGGGCAAACGCGGCCAGAGCGTGTTGGAGTTTTTCGTCTGGGATGAGGATAACCGGCGGTGGCGTTCGCTTTCCGAACCCAGCAAACGCGAGACGCAGAGACGGATTATCGAGACGCTGCGTTTGGATTATGAAACGTTTATTAACTCCGCCTACTTGAAACAAGGCCGCGCGGACGAATTCACCACGCGCACGTCCGCGGAGCGTAAACGTGTTCTGGCGGAGATTCTGCACTTGGACCAGTACGAGGTGTTGGAGCAACGGGCTAAGGAACGGGCCCGTCAGGCCGAACAGGAGATTCAAATTTTGCAGCGCGAAATCCGCAACGTGGAGGAAGAAATCGTCAGGGAGGATGCCTTGCGTCAGGAACTGAGCCAGGCCGAACGTGCCCTGGCCGCGTTGGAAAAGGAGGTAGAAGCCGCGGAGGCTCGAGAACAAGCTCTTCGGGTGCAAGTGGAAGCGTTACGTCGCTTGCAGAAGGATGTGCAACGTCAGCGGTCTCGCGTGGCCGATCTCCAGGCTGAAATCGAGCAGGCAGACGCGGACATCACCGGGCTCCAGACCCGAATCCGGGCCCTGCGCGAGCGGTTAGAGCGGCGAGAAGAAATCATTGCCCGGTATGAGGAACTTACTCGGCTGCGTGAGGAAAATCAACGGTGGGATGCTTTACTGCGTGAACAATCCCGCCTTCAACAGTCGCTCCAACGGGCTCAGGAAGCGTTGGCCGGCGAGCGCCTGAAAGTGGAACGCCGGGCGGCCGAACTAGAGGCTCGCGTGAACGAATTGCGGAAACAAAGTCAACCTCTCTCTGCTCTTCGGGAGCGCCTTCAAGAAGCCGCAGAACACTTGGCCGAGTTGGAACGTTTGGATAGTGAAGTTCAGGCCTTCCGGGAGCACATTGCAGCCCTTCAGGAGGAACATGTCACACTGCGAGAGCACCTCCGACGTCTCAAGGAGGACATGGAGGAGATCAAGGCGCGCATTGAGCAACTGGAAGGCGCTCGCGGACAGCCTAATTGCCCTCTCTGTGGGCAGCCGTTGAGCGAGGAGCATATCGCTCACATGGTGGACACACTGAGACGACAGGGCCAGGAATTGGCCGCGGCATATCGAGCCGGACGAGAACGGCTCAAATCCCTCGAAGAAGAGCGGCAACAAGCACAGCAGACCTTACACGCTAAGGAGGCTGCGCTGAAGGAGCGTGTCCGGTGGCAGCGCAGGCACGCACAATTAGAAGACAATGTACGGCAGGCGCAGCGCGCCGCAGAGGAGTTACAGAGCGTCCAGGCCCAACTCGCCGAGATCCGGCAAACGCTTGAAGCGCAGGCATTTGCGCCCGATTTGGTGCAACGTGTGGCCGAGATTCAGGCTCAGTTGCGCGCGTTAGGCTATGATGAGAAAGCGCATGAGCATGTACGGCAGCGTTTGAGCGAATTAGTCGCGGTGGAGAGCCTGTACCACGGTCTCTCCTCCCTGGACGAGCAGGTGCGGGATTTGGAACAACGATTGGAAGCAGCACGCGAGCGTCGTGAACGGTGGCAGGCGACGTTAGAAGCAGAGAAGCGTGTTCTGATGGACATGGAAGAGCGACTTACCCAGTTACCCGATCTCCAACAACAGTGGCGTGCTCAGGTGGCCCAGGTGGACCGTCTCTCCGAGGAGGAACGGAGAGCGCGCGACCGAGTCGTCTCCTTACGCCAACATCTCTCTACCATTGAGCACCAAAAGGATCGGCTTCAAGAGTTACGGGAACAACTTCAATCGCACCAGGAGGAGATGGGGATCTATCAAGAACTGGCCAAGGCATTCGGCAAGAACGGGCTGCAGGCGATGATTATCGAGGCTGTGTTGCCGGAGATCGAGAGCGAGGCCAACCGGATTCTTTCCCGCATGACCGACGGCCGCATGAGTATTCGTCTGAAGACCCAACGGGAACGTCGATCCGGTGAGGGAGCCATCGAGACGTTGGATATTGAAATCGCGGACAACATGGGCGTACGTCCTTATGAATTGTTCTCCGGGGGAGAAGCGTTCCGCATCAACTTCGCGCTGCGTGTGGCCTTGAGCAAACTTCTGGCCCGACGCGCGGGCGCGAGTTTGCGCACGTTATTCATCGACGAAGGGTTTGGCAGCCAAGACAGTGAAGGACGCCTTCGCCTGGTCGAAGCGATCAACACGATTCAGGAGGATTTCGACCTGATTGTGGTGATTACTCACATCGAGGAGTTGAAGGAGGCGTTCCCGGTACGTATTGAAGTGTTCAAAGGCCCCCAAGGATCCACGTACACGATCACATGATGAACACGTTTTCCCCACTCTTCCGTTACCGTCCAATTGTGGATGATTGGTCTTCTTTTGTGGACGTGATCGCGCGTCCTTTGCCGACGGTCATCTGGACGAACACGCAACGGGTGACGCCGGAGCACTTGCGCGGGATCCTGGATGCCTTGGGTGTGGAAGCAACCCCTCTGTCCTGGTGTCCGGGCGCCTTTCGATTGCCTGCGGAGGTTAAGCCCGGCCACTTGTGGCCTTATAAGGTGGGCCTTTTCCACGTGCAGGAGGAAGTGTCCTTGCTGCCTCCGGTGATTTTGGCCCCTCGGCCGGGGGAGCGCGTCTTGGACATGGCCGCTGCCCCGGGGGGTAAAACCGCGCAGATGGCCTTGAGGATGGAAAACCGGGGCACAGTGATCGCCAATGATGTAGGCGTCCATCGGATGCGCGCGTTGCGCCACGTGTTGGAACGGTTGGGCATTCTCAACACGAGCACGTTGGTCCATGATGGAAGCAATCTCCCCCTGTCCGTCGGGGTGTTCGACCGGGTATTGGTGGACGCGCCTTGTTCGTGTGAGGGCACCGCGCGCAAGAATCCGGAAGTGTTGCGTTTGTGCGGCCTGGATGTATCTTTAGAGTACCAAGGGGTGCAGAAAGCACTCTTGCGGAAGGCCGTTCAGTTATGTCGCCCTGGAGGACGCATTGTATATTCCACGTGTACCTTTGCGCCGGAGGAGAATGAGGCGGTTGTGGACGCGATTTTGCGCGAGTTCGGACCGTCCCGCCTGCGTGTGGTGCCCATCCGCTTAGACGCGTTTCGCACATCTCCGGGCTTGACCGAGTGGTATGGGCAGCGTTTTCATCCCACACTTGAACACACTGTGCGCATTTGGCCTCATCACAATGATACGGGGGGGTTCTTCATAGCGCTCTTGGAAAAGGCTCCGGCAGGGTGGCGTCGCGTGCCTCCTGAAATTCCCTTGTTATCCGAAAGCCGGCCTGAGTGGGTGGTGGATCCTACGCCATGGCTGGATACGTTGGCCGACCGATTTGGCATTCCCCCCCAAGCCTTTGACGAATACATATTCTTTCAGACCGGGCGTAAAGGGGTACGCATTGTATGTCATGACCATCGTCCCCCGTTGCGTCCTGCGCCGGATGCCGTCGGGATGCTGTTCATGCATACGAAGGGACGGATGCCTAAGTGGACGACGGCCGCGGTGTTAGCGTTTGGACACCTGGCCACGCGTAATGTCGTGGAGGTAACGACCTCACAAGTGGAAGCGTATGTACGGCGTGAGGAATTCTCCCTGACGCGTGAACAGGCGCAATCCTGTTCGGGACGCGGGTATGTAATCCTGCGTTATCAGGGTATAACCATCGGCATGGGCCTGTTTCGCCCCCGGCAGGGAGCCGGAACCGTGGCGAGCCTCTTCCCCAAGGGGTGGATGCGGGGGTGAGGTCTATCGCCATGGCAGCACATAATGGCGGCGCCAATCCACGCGCGCTTCTTTGAGGATTTTGCGTAGCGTTTCGTGGCTGATCTGGTCCACAATTCCCTCTTTGATAAGATACTGGCGCAGGTTGTGCAGGGTCCAAGTAGAGAACAACAAACCGAGTTGCCGAGGGGGTGTTTGGGCGATCTCTATAATGCGCTGTCTGGTCGTGCCCCTGAACTTCGGCGGTGGTCCGGGTTTAAAGGGACGTGAGCGGAGTCCGTTCACGCCGTGCCGGTTGAAGCGGTGAATCCACTTACGCACTTTGTCCGGTCCCAGTCCCACCATGGCGGCAATTTCGGGCACGCGATATTTTTCGTCCGCGGAGAGCAGAATCACCCGGGCTCGCTGCGCCAGTTTGGTGTTCTCACCCTGCACCATTCGCATCAGTTCACGCCGCTCTCCCGGCAATAACGGTCGCGCGTAGATAAGTTTCGGCATGTCCGCCCTCCTTGTGTAAAGCGTGTTGGATTCTGCTCATGTGTTCACTGCGTATCATAGAACAAAGAAGGTGAACATGCTATAGGACAACCGTCCTACTTATTTTCACACACATCTAGTACCATTGTATCGGTTAGATTGAGTGACTCGAGTTGACTTGAGGCTTTGGAGTGCGGCGGCCTATCGTCGCTTTCAAACGACTTTGG
>CAYPUG010000007.1:38871-41360 GCA_964413905.1 uncultured Anaerolineae bacterium
GTTGACTTGAGGCTTTGGAGTGCGGCGGCCTATCGTCGCTTTCAAACGACTTTGGCGTGCGGCGACCCGGCGCTGCTTTCATAACGGTTTTGGAGTGCGGCGACTCGGCGCCGCTATGATTACCGCATTTCCCCTATGAGGAATAAGAGACATGGTGACAAGATCGTACATTATTCCGGCCGCGTCCTTTGAGCCCGCGTATCTGGCTTTGCACCGTCGTGGGGAACTGGCCCGACGCGCCCACGAGGCCGTGGAGAAGTTGTCCTCGTGTCGCCTTTGCCCTCGGGATTGCAAGGTGAATCGCCTGGCCGATCAGATCGGTGTATGCCGTACAGGGCGTTACGCGATCGTGTCCAGTTACTTTCCCCATCATGGAGAAGAGGATTGCCTGCGGGGTTGGCGGGGATCCGGCACCATTTTCTTCTCCATGTGCAACCTGCGCTGCGTGTTTTGCCAGAACTACGAGATCAGCCAGTTGGGCGAAGGGCGAACGGTCACTCCGGAACAATTGGCGTCCATGATGTTAGATCTCCAGGCCCGGGGGGTACACAACATCAACCTTGTCACCCCGGAACATGTGGTGCCCCAGATTTTGGAGGCGTTGGTCATCGCGGTGGAAGGTGGATTGCGTCTTCCATTGGTGTACAACACGTCGGCATACGATTCGCTGGATAGTTTGCGTTTGATGGATGGGGTGGTGGACATCTACATGCCCGACTTCAAGTTTTGGACCCCGGAGCGGGCTCGTCGTTATCTTAAAGCGCGTGGTTACCCGGAGGCCGCCCGTCGTGCGATTAAAGAGATGCACCGTCAAGTCGGGCCCCTGAAGTTTGACGAACACGGGTTGGCGAAACGGGGAGTGTTAGTACGTCACTTGGTCATGCCCGGCATGTTGGATGAAACTCGGGCTATTTTGCGTTGGCTGGCCGAAGAGGTGTCGCCGGATACGTACGTGAACATCATGGCCCAATATTATCCTTCCTGGCAGGTGGGACCGGATAAGTACCCTGAGATCAATCGGCGCATCACGTGGGAGGAATACCGGGAAGCGTTGTCCATCGCTCGAGAGGTGGGGTTGTGGCGATTGGAAGGTATACGCTAGGATAGGGATTCCAGCGCGCAGGCGATCTCCTCCCGCACGTAGGGATCGGTTTCTCGTTGCCATGCCTTGTCTAACATATTCCGTCCCTCACGCGTGCCGATGCGTCCTAGTGCCCAGGCCGCGTGACCTCGGATGATCGGGTCTGGCTCCTGGTTTAGCCGTTCACTCAACGCGGGGATGCTTTCCGGTGCTCCCCAGTTGCCCAGAGCTACACAGACGTTGCGCAGTAGGCCCCGCCGCTTTGCCCGATAGATGGGAGTCTTGCGGTACCGCCGTCGAAATTCTCGTTCGTCCAAACGGATAAGATCGAGCAGGCGCGGGGCGACTTGATCGGGGCGAGGTTGGAACGCGGGTTCATCTGTGAGGTGGGCAAAGCGGCTGTTCCATGGACAGACTTCTTGACACTCATCGCAGCCGAAGATCCAGTTTTTCATCAGAGGACGGAGATCGCGGGGAATGGGTCCGCGCAATTCGATGGTTAGGTAAGAAATACACCGTCGTGCGTCCAGGATATAGGGGGCGGTAAAAGCGTGGGTGGGACACGTGTCCAGGCAGCGGGTGCAGGCACCGCAGGTGCCGATGTCTCCGGAGGGGAATTCCCACCGCCGCGGTGTCGCGGACACGTGGGGCGGCGAGTCCGGTTCCAGGGGTTCGGGCACAAGAAGAACGCCCAAGAACACGTAGGATCCCAGGCGGGGGTGAATCAGACAGGTGTTTTTGCCGATGAACCCGAGCCCGGCCTGTACGGCCCATGCCCGTTCCAGCACCGGACCGGTGTCCACATAGGCCTTGGCGTATTCAGTTCGGCCGCTGAGTTCCCGCAAATGGGCATCCAATTGGAAAAGCCGGGGGCGTAAGATCTCGTGATAGTCCAGTCCCCACGCGTATCGGGAGATGCGCCCTCGGGAGGGGTCGGTGAGGAGGGCGGGGTCGGGCGGTTGTACGTAATAATTGCGGGCAACCACGATGACCCGTTGAACCGGGGGATATACACGGCGTGGATCCAGGCGTCGTTGGGGGTCTCGTACCATGTAATGCATTTCGCCGGCAAAGTTCTGTCGGATCCACTCTAAAAACGCGGGTCCTTCCGGTAAGTCGGTGACGGCTGCAATACCTATCGCGTCGAATCCCAACGCGCGTGCTTTCTCTTTAACGCTTTGGGCCCACTTATGGTAGCGGGTGAGGAGGGGACCTGCGCTCATGGCAACCAGTACACCAGCAGACGGGGAGTCCCGGCCGGTGCGCGTACTTCCTCCAGTCGGCCCCCAGGGTACATGCGGACAATGGCGTCAACTCGAGCCCGCAGGGATGTGGGCGCGACGATCACGCCGTGCCGTTGAACGCAATGTTGTACATCTTCGGTCCATCTCTCAGGAGTAATTTCCAT
>CAYPUG010000008.1:0-41223 GCA_964413905.1 uncultured Anaerolineae bacterium
GGAATCGTGCGTTTGCGCGCTCGAGGGCTCTACGCTATGCAAATCGAAGATCCCCGCCTCTTCGTGGAAAACATCGTCGGTCAACAAGGGCTGTACGAAAGCCGACGCATCGAGGAATACCTCCGTCGCACCATCACAAGCCGCTTGATGGACCTACTGGGGGAGACCCGAGTGGGGCTCTTTGACCTGCCCGCGCTGTACGATGAACTGAGCGCGGGAGTACGGGCACGCGTGGAGGAAGACTTCTCCCGCCGAGGCATCCGGTTAAAGGAAGTGCGCATTGTCGCCATTACCCCGGACGAGGAGACAGAAAAAGCCATCAGCGAACGCGCGGCCATGGGAGCCATCGGCGATATGAACAAGTACTTGCAATGGAAGGCCGCCCGAGCTATGGAAGCCGCCGCTCAAGCCGGTGGGGAAACAGGCAGCGCCACGGGAACCGGTATCGGTATGGGAGCGGGGTTGGGCATGGGCATGGGCATGGCTCAGATGATCGCCGGCGCACTCGGTGGCGCTACCCGGCAACAACCGAGCTCACAACCGGCATCCGATACTTTGAAGACGCCCAAGACGGTCGAGGAAATAGAAGCCCTGTTGGATAACTTGGACATGCAATTAGCGTCCGGTAAAATCAGTGAGGCCACGTATAACCGCCTCGTCGAGAAATGGCAAAAGCGCCTAGAGGAATTGAAGCAAGGGGGCTAAACGGCTTAGAATTCCCCTAAATATAATTGAGGAGACCGTGAACCCGTGACAAGGGTACACCTTTGGAAGATGTGGACAGACGGTTCCCACGCGCGTGGGAACCGTCTGTGGTGTCAAGGGCTCATTTGGCTCGGACTCACACTCACGTTATTGCCGGCTACCTGGTATCTGTGGTACCACGGACTTCAGACAACGCACGACGGTTTTTATCATAAAAGCCGATTCTTTGAATTGGATTGGTTGCTCCGGACCGGTGTGATCTATCCCCGATGGTTTCCTCACCTCAGTTTCTTCTACGGATCGCCGGTCCTTCACTTTTACGCACCGTTCATCTACTACGTCGCCGAAGGGTTCCACCTCCTGGGCATAGGATACCTGGCCTCCTACGAATGGATGATCGGACTCGGCATCGTTGCCGCGGGGTGGACCATGTTCACGTTCGCCCGGCGATGGGGGACGTTCGCGGGATGGTTGGCCGCAGTAATGTACGTGTATTGGCCGTATCACATGGTCTTGGCATACGTGCGCGGCGCGCAGGCAGAACTGTGGGGCATGGTTTGGTATCCGCTCATTCTGGCCCGTGTAACCACTCTCCTCGAATCCCCTGCCTTACACCGTAAGGGGGACTTACTGCTGGCACTGTCGTACGCCGCGCTGATCCTCACCCATCACTTGTCCGCGTTCGAGTTCACGCCTGTGGTTCTCGCTTACACCCTTTGGTGGGCATGGCGAACGCGCGCGTGGCGTCCCCTGGGTTACGTTGCCCTCTCCTTGGGATTGGGACTCCTATTGGCCGCGTTTTACTGGCTGCCCGTCCTCGCCGACATTCACATGGTATGGGCCGGCCGCCCCAGCCACGTGGAGCGCGCCGAACTCCTCCAAAGTTTAGTCCCTTGGACCGACCTCCTCTCCCCTTTCTGGATACACCAATACATTCCCTTCCAAGGCGTAAAGGCCGCGTCGCCCATGCCTCGGGTGGACTCCTTGATCTGGGTGCTGGCCGTGATGATGTTCCTGGGAAGCATCCGATACCGAACACGGGAAGAACGCCTGGCTTTTTCCTTCTTCCTGGGCACGGCCCTGGTCGCCATTTTTATGTTTACCATCTCCAGCCGCCCGATCTGGGCCACCGTACCTCTGTTGCACTACCTTCAATTTCCTTGGCGGTTGCACACAGTTATCGGAATGAGTGCCGCAATAACCGTCGCCCTTGGGGTGAGAACGGCACCTTGGAACGTTCGTCCATGGGCGGTCTGGGGCATTGGGGGGATTGTTCTCATTGCTATGGCCATTGCCGCGTTGGGAGGAATCCGCTATGACATCGCCAAAAATCCTAAGAACTGGCAGCCCCTTAAAGAAGAGGATGTAAACCTGGAACTCCTCATCCAATACGACCTGTTGCGGGGTATGTACATGCGCACGTGGAAGGCAACCTGGCTCTTTGAGTACATGCCGGTGTGGTCCGCGGAAAGCCGATACGACTTCTTTGTCCCACCCGATACCCCACCGCTTTCCCGACCATCCAAAGTAATTCACGTGACTCCCCTTCGTCAAGCCCCCCTTGACCGAACATTCCGTGTACAAGCGGACGAGAAGTGGACGTTTTCTTTGCACCAGTTTTACTTCCCGGCCTGGCGTGCATATGTGGACGGCCATCCCGTTCCCACTTATCCACGTGGACATTTGGGCTTGCTCTCGTTTGACGTGCCTCCTGGAGAGCACACGTTACGCGTTCGATATGAACACACAACCGCACAACGCTGGGCCGAGGTGACGAGCCTTATAGGAGCACTCATTTGGTTAATATGGGCTATAAAGCGACGCTCTAGGCTCTTATGGGTCCCTGTGTTCGTGGGGATTTACTTCATCGTGGCAACAATGCCCGCATGGAGATTTCACCAGGACGCCATCCGTCCTCAGCCGCAAAGCGTCCAACTGGGTGATGAGATTCGCTTGGTGGGAAGTTTTGTGCCCCGCAAACAGATTCGTGCCGGCGAACGTGTCTGGTTCGTGCTTTATTGGCTGGCTCAGGCCCCACCCCAAGATCGTTATAAAGTCATCGTCCACCTGGCCGATGAACAGGGGAATACCGTGGCTAACGGAGACACAGAACCCGGTTTCTACTTCACGCCCACCACCCGTTGGGAACAAGGCGAAATCATGGAAGACTGGTATTATGTGGATGTGCCTCCGGATCTCCCACCCGGCACATATCTCATACTTACCGGGATGTACCATATGGACACAGTTCAGAACCTGCCTATGCAAGGAGGCACCCAAATAGGTGGACGTATTCTTGTGGGCAAGGTTCACATTCGCAACGGAGGGGGATAATGCACCTGCCGTCCCTTATCATGTACGTGGCCGTCGTGCTCGCCGGCCTGCTGGCGGGGTTCATTAACACACTGGCCGGCAGTGGGTCGCTTATCTCATTGCCCATGCTCATCTTTGCGGGATTGCCCGCCAACATCGCGAACGGGACGAACCGCATTGCCATTCTCCTGCAGAACATCGTGGCCGTGCGCGGGTACCACGGCCAAGCCCTCCTGGACTGGAAGCGAGCGTTATGGTTAGCTACGCCCACGACCATCGGCGCGATTATCGGCGCCCGCATTGCAGTGGACCTGCCGGAAGCTGCAATGCGCCGCGCGATCGGAGCGATTATGGTCATGATGCTCTTCGTCCTCCTGGTGAACCCCAAACGATGGATTGTGGGCAGAGAAGGACAACCCCACTCTCGTCCGGGCTTCAAAGAAATGGTTGTGTTCGTGTTTATCGGCGTGTACGGTGGATTTATCCAGGCTGGGGTAGGCATCTTCACCCTGGCCGGATTAGTGCTGGGGGCAGGATATGATATTGTACGGGCCAACGCTATCAAAGTGTTGCTCATCCTCATTTTTACCGTTCCCGCGTTGGCCGTTTTCGCCATACACCATCAGGTCAACGTGGGATGGGGCCTGTTACTGGCAGTGGGAAATATGACAGGGGCTTGGCTGGGCACGCGCTTTGCGGCTCGGCCCGGCGCGGCTGTGTGGGTACACCGCCTCTTGGTGGTCGTGGTGATTTACTCTGCCCTGCGACTTTTGTTTGTTTAGCGGAAGGAACGGATTGCCTGAGAACATCCCTTGGATATGGCTCGACTTAAAAAGAAGCCGGAAATTGTGAGATATCTTTCCACGCCGTTCAAAGGAGGAAGCCATGAAAGAGCTATTTTATTGGTTGGAGAATCAGGGCCAACGCATCGCGTCCATGATGCACATCCCCGAGGGAGACGGCCCTCATCCGGCGGTTCTGATGATGCACGGGTTCACCGGCCACCGCATAGAGAGCCATTTTCTCTTTGTGAAGACGGCCAGAGCTTTAATGCAGGCCGGGTTTTTGGTTTTGCGTTTTGATTTCCGGGGGAGTGGGGAAAGCGAGGGCCGTTTTCAGGATGTGACCATTCCGGGGGAGGTCAGTGACGGCCTGGCCGTTCTAGAGTGGCTGAGTCGGCACGAGGCCGTGGATTCCAATCGTATTGCGCTGCTGGGCTTGAGCATGGGCGGATGTGTGGCCTCGTTGATAGCCGGACAGGATCAACGCGTCAAGGCATTGGTGTTGTGGTCGGCCGTAGCCGATCCCTTAGGATTGTTCGCTATGATGGAGAAAAACACGCCGCTCCCCCCACCGCTGGGACCACAACCCAATGGCACGGTAGACCTGGGAGGATACCTCCTCGGGCCGGAATTCATACGTACCCTGGCCGAAGCAAAACCCCTTGACACGTTGCAGCATTACACAGGCCCCGCGTTAATCATTCATGGAACCGAAGATCCCACCGTACCACGGGACCATGCGGAGATGTACAAAAACGCGCTTGGAGAACGCGCCAAACTGGTATGGATCGAAGGGGCGGATCACACCTTTAATGCGCACCAATGGGACACCCAAGTCATCACAACCACCGTGGAGTGGCTCCGATCTCACCTCTAGGCCCAAGGAAAGAAACTTCTCGCGAGCGGGGAGGGACACAATGAAAATCGTTACCTACAACATACAGTACTGGACCGGCATGGACGGAATCCAAGATCCACACCGCACCATCCAGACCATTTTGGAAATGGATCCGGACATCCTCGCCTTACAAGAAGTGGCCCATCCTCTTCCATTCCAAGACCGTTCCGCCTTGGACGTGCTGGCCCAATCCCTCAATGCGGAATACGTGTTCGCGGAAATCTGGCCCGCGGGGACCTTCGACAAAGTCCCGCAACCGATGGGACTGGCACTCCTTTCCCGATATCCTATCGTCGCTTACGCGAACCACCGTCTCACCCACGAAGGGCCCGGGGACACACGACGTTTGTTGGAAGTTCGAATCCTTTTACCCGATGAGCGCCCGTGGACCGTGTACGCCACCCACCTAGAATGGCGCTGGGAGGATGTACGAGTTCAACAGGTCCGGTCCTTGTTACAATGGACAACGCGAGATCGGGGAAAGCCGCACCTTCTCTTAGGCGACTTCAACACTGTGCACCCCGATGACGTCAAGGATTTTGAAACCCAGGGCGGAAATTGGGCAGAGTTCGCCGCGGCCCAACCCCATCCGGACTTCATCCAAGCCACACCGCATCCCCAGGCCCTGGCTCACGTGGTCAAAGCGGGCTATGTAGACGCGTTCCGCACGGTAGGAGAGGGGGACGGGCGCACCTACACCACCGAACGTCCCACGTTACGCCTGGACTACTGCTTTGTCGATCCCGCCTTACACACAGCGCTTCATCGCGCGCGACGATGGGACACAGAACGAGGCCGTATTGCGTCCGACCATTTTCCGCTCTACGTTGAAATGGAAGCCTAATCTGCTCAATCCTTCCGCAGTCGGCGGAGGCGCTCTAATTCCTCCTCCGAACGTTCGCGGGTGCCGAACCACAAGGCGAACAGACGTCTCAACAAGCGTCGGTACACGGACCGAGTTCGATACATGCGATACCACGCGGTCCAGAACCACCGACGCCACCGCGACACTTCGTGCGTCTCAAGGGCGCCCCATTGAATAAGCGCGGCCGCCCAGGTCAGACCGCCACCAAACCCCACGAGCACAACATAATCGCCGGGTCGAATGCGCCCCTGTGCCACCGCTTCCACCAAGGCGATGGGAATGGAAGCCGTCGAAGTATTCCCATAACGGTCCAAGTTGACGAACACTTTCTCCTTGGGGTATTTCAATTGTTTGATGACCGAGGATTCGATAATACGGCTGTTTGCCTGGTGTGGAATAATCAACGCAATGTCATCCAGGGTCAACCCTGCTTTTTCGACCACCCGCCGTGTGGATTCAGCCATCACACGGGTGGCAAAACGGAAAACGGCCCGACCATCCATTTTGATGTAATGCTGGCCGTTGCGGACCGTTTCCTCAGAGGCCGGGAGACGACTCCCGCCCGCGGGAAGGGATAACAGGGATGCGCCGGAACCATCGGCCCCCAAGTCCGACGCGATGAACCCCCCCGGCTGCTCAGAGGCTTGCATGATGATCGCGCCGGCCCCATCCCCAAAGAGCACACACGTGTTCCGGTCCGACCAATCTGTGAGGCGCGAGAGGACCTCCGCCCCAATAACCATAACCGTATCGGCCTGTCCACTGACAATAAGCCCGTGGGCCATGGCCATCCCGTACACGAAACCGGAGCACGCCGCGCTCAAGTCGAAAGCGCCTGCGTTCACCGCGCCTAACGCATCTTGGACAATACACGCCGTCGCCGGGAAGAGATGATCGGGCGACGAGGTCGCGACGATGATCATGTCCAACGCGGTAGGGGACAACCCGGCCTTCTCTAACGCGGCACGGGCGGCTCGTGTCGCCAAGGTGGAGGTGCTTTCCGAAGGATCGGATACAATGCGCCGTTCCCGAATGCCGGTCCGGGCCCGAATCCACTCGTCGCTGGTATCTACGATCTTCGCTAAGTCATCGTTAGTAAGGACCTTATCCGGCACATACATGCCCCACCCTACAATGTGAGAATACCGCGCCATCTACATATCTCCTTCGTGTGAAACGGGGTCAAAGCATTTGAAATGGAACTACCACCTCTTGCTACTTTACCTTTACGTCAAAATCCAAAGGCACGTACTCAATCCACAAACGCCCCGGTTTAAAGGGGAAGGGGTGACCGTTCATGTCCAGATATTCGGTCATCTGGAACCGATCCCCATGACGCCAAATGGCCCGATACATATGACCATCCCGGAAGATCCACGCTTCGCCTTCCCCGTCCAGATAGATGCGAATGCCGTGGGAACCCGCGCTGTCCTCGATCATGTCTGTGTTCTCATGTTTGGCAAAGTGGATCACGACATTGCTCACGGCAATAATCTTGTCATCGGCTCGGTCCACATGAGGTTGTCCCTGGACATAACGTTCATACATGCCGGTGGTGGGGTTGTAACGCCATGTCACCGCACAGCAAGCCGGATAAGGGATGTACACCTCCGTACCCGGCTGTCCACCTGCGGGTGGCGTATCCGAGAAATAGAAACCGCGCGGTTTCACATCCTTCTCCCACCCATGGGTCCGTAAATAATCGCGCACTTTGCGCAAGTTGACAGACTTGCTCCCGCGCCAATCGTATTCCTTGTGCGTGGTGAAAATGCTGGGATGATAAAACTCATCCAGGTCTATAAAATCTTCCCCGGCCTTGCGACACTGTGCCAGACGATAGCGAATGCCGTCACTGGCACCTGAATGGACCAATGCCGCGTGATATTCCCGTGCCAGGGCTATACTCACCAACCGCGCGCTACGAATCGGCCACACCTTTTCCGGATCCTTGCTCAAGTACACCCCCGTGATACGAGTCATAAAAGAGTGAATTACCTGGGGTTCACGCGGATCCACCATGCTGTCGATTAATTCCTCATAAAGCACATCCGCCGCATTCATTCCCACCTGGGGACGAATGCCGGTATCGTTACCAATGCGGACCAGGATGGGCCGTCGGTGCAAAACGGCCGGGTCCGGCACGGGAAGTCCGGTCAACGGGTTTATATTCTCGGCTCGCGGCGGCAAAGGCACAGGCGTCGCGTGAAGGGGCAGTGAGGGAGGTGGCGGTGCAGATGTAGGTGGAATGGCCCCTTCCGAGCTCGGGGTTGACTTCGACGTGGGCGTCTGGTCTACGTTGGAGGTAGGCGCCGGTGTCGCGGTAACCGTCGGAGTAGACGTAGCTGTAGGTCGCACAGGTGTCGGCTTGACCACCACCGGACGGGTTGTAGGCGTGGTTGTAGCCGTGGGCGTGGGTGTCGCGGTGGCCACGATGATCTTCGGCGTGGGTACAGGCGGCGTAAAATTCGCCGGTGTAGGCGTCTTCGTGGGAGTGGGCGTTGGTTCCGGTGAAGAGCCACACCCCACACTTCCCCATGCCAGTAATAAGAGTACAGCAAACAACCATAATCCCCGGAAAATCTTCCTAGGCATTCTCATCTTCACCCCTCAAAGATCAAGAGAAATTTGGTCAATCCAAACCCTGTGTCCTAATGGATCTCCAAGAACTCATGTATAGCACTTTCCAGATCTTTTCTGGAAAGTGCCTTCACGAAAACGACTTTATTATAGCGCGAGCCTCCCCACAGGGGCGAACTTTAGCCGCTCATCAGTTGGGGGAAAGCCCCCTTTCCCCGTACAATACACATCCGGAACCGTGAGAGCAAAGGGAGACACTAAACGTGCGGAAACGATGGGACTGGACTTGGCTGTGGCTTTTCTTGTTGGCTCTAGGCTTACGCCTCGCCTTTCTGCCCCGCGCACACGTCCTCCAGACCGAAGGAACCACGTATGTAACCCTGGCCCGCCACTTGCTTCAGGGAACGGGGTACGTGGGTATTTTGGGAGAGACTGAACTGGTCATGGTTTCGGTATTTCCCCACCTTATCGCGCTTGTAGGAACCCTGGTGGGAAACTTGGTGCTGGGTGGTCGCATCATTGCCCTTTTTTCCGGGGCCGCGCTCGTCATTCCCACCTATTTTCTGGGACGAGACCTGTTTCACCGACGAGCAGGTATTGCATCGGCCCTTTTGGTCGCGTTTCACCCCTACCTGCTCATGTACGCTCCTTTGGTCCGGGTAGAGAATCCCTTTATGTTCGTTTGGCTGTTCGGCATCTATGCCACGTGGCGTGCCCTCATCGATGGGCCTCGCGGTAGATGGTGGCTGGGCGTTCCCATTTTCTTCGGAGGGGCTTACCAGCTAAAGAGCGAAGGCGCCGTTTACTTTACGCTGAGCCTGATGCTGATCTTTCTGATATGGTATCGCCGATACCGTCCTGGCACGTGGGCTCCTGCCCTGCTCTTACAATCTTCCATTTTCCTACTCATCGCTCTCCCCGTCGTCGTCTGGTTGAGCGGGCAAACAGGACGTCTGACCACGGACACCAAAGGCCTTATTAATTACACCATCGCTATTCGCATTGCCCACGGCATGGACTATCACCACGCCGCGTATGGGCTGGCCGCAGGAGGCGCTCCCGCGGGACCACTTCTGGACCGTAATCGCATGGTACGCCTGGGGGTTGGACAGAAACGTCCCGCCTTGGAAGATCCGGCCTACCGCCAAGGCATGGTGCGGACGTTGATACGGGAAAGCCAACTCTTGCGTTGGCCGCTTTTGGGATATTTGTGGATAGGGGTGGCCGGAGTGGGTGTAATCTTAGGGCTCACTCGGAGAGACGCCTGGAAGATCCTGTTCCCGGCTTGGTATGTAATCCCCGCCTTCTTAGGGGTCTCCACCATCCTCTTTGTGTGGACTCGCTACCTGTTGCCGGTGATCCCGTTGACCGCGCTGTGGGCCGGTTACGGTGTGGATGAGCTTGCCAAAACCATCGCAAAAGCATGGCGGACATCCCCTCGTACCACAGGCCGTGTTTACATTATTGGAGGCGGGCTGATTCTGCTCTTCCTCATTGGACTGCACCCATACACGCGCATCGCTTGGAGACAACGCACGGTTGTCCACGACTTGGAACAGGAACAAGCCGGTCTGTGGCTGCGCGAGCACGATTCCCGACCGGATAAGCGCATTATGTCCACGACCAGTCAGGTTCCTTACTACGCGGCAGGGGTTCACGTGCCCATGCCCGTGGACGATCGCCATCTCATCCTCCAGTACATGGCCCGACGACACGTGGAATATGTGGTCATCAGTGAAGCGAAAGACAAGGGACGCCCCACCGCGTACTGGCTAGACCCCAACCATGCTCCCCCCGGTTGGGAACTCCTCTTCCGCAACGAGAATCCCCGGCAACCGGCCATTCTCATCTATCACGTGAAGCCACAGAATTGTGGCTGTGGACAATGACGTCATCGGTGGAGGCATAACATGAACTGGACACCGGCCCGTCGTCTACAGGGCATACAGGAATCCATCATTCGGGAGATGACTCGATTGGCATTAAAGCACAACGCCATTAATCTCTCCCAAGGCTTACCGGACTTTCCCCCACCTCCTGAAGTGCTGGACGCCGCCCATCAGGCTCTGGATGAAGGCTACAACCAGTATTCCATCACCTGGGGATTACCCGAAACCCGAACCGCTATTGCCCAAAAGGTTCGCCGCTTCTACGGGGTGGATGTGGATCCGGAACACCATGTGACGGTGACATGTGGTGTCAGCGAAGCTATCATGGCCGCAGTGTTCTCCGTGGTCAACCCCGGCGACGAGGTCATTCTCTTTGAACCCGCGCACGAAAATTTCGTCCCGGCCATCCGCTTCGCGGGTGGCCGGCCGGTTTTCATCCCTCTCCTTCCACCCTCTTTTGAGTTGGATGAGAACGCGCTGCGCCGAGCGTTCAGCCCACGCACCCGCGCCATCCTCGTAAACACCCCGCACAATCCCACGGGCAAAGTCTTCTCCCAGGAAGAATTGCGCATTATCGGCGAACTGGCGGAGACCTGGAATACGGTGATCATTACCGATGAAATTTATGAACACATCGTTTATGACGGACGCCGACACGTTTCCCCCCTTACACTGATGGGGTTAGAACAACGCGTCATCTCCTTGGGAGGACTATCCAAAACGTACGCGATGACAGGCTGGCGCTTGGGATACGCGATCTCGCTGAACCTTACCTTGAGCACGGCGTTGCGCACAGTCCACGATTATTTAACCATTTGCGCGCCGACCCCATTACAAAAGGCCGCGATTGTGGCTTTGAACGTACCGAACACATATTACGACAATTTAATTCGGGAATATACGGAACGCCGGGCCGTAATGATGCGCGCGTTACACGACGCGGGCTTTATCGCACACCCTCCCCAAGGGGCATACTACGTATTGGCCGATTTTCAAGCCCTGAGAAGACGGACAAGCGCGATGGACTTTGCCCGTTGGTTAACCAAGACGGTCGGAGTGGCGGTGGTGCCGGGAACCGCGTTTTATTATACACCGGGGTTAGGAGAAACCACCGTGCGCTTTGCGTTCCCCAAACGGGTGGAGACACTGGAAGAGGCAGGACGGCGTTTACGGCGAGTCACGACGCTCTTGCAAAGTGAAGGTTAAGCGGGGCGCCCATCCCCGCGCGGCATCAAAATGTACGGTAAGGGAAAGGCGCCCCGCCGTGTCTCATACCTATTTGGCGTACTCGGTTGCCCGCATCTCCCGAATGACGGTGACCTTGATCTGGCCGGGGTATTCCAAGCTCTCTTCCACTTTCTGGGCAATGGCTCGTGAGAGTTCGATGACACCCAAGTCGTCGATTTGATCCGGTTTGACGATGATGCGCACTTCCCGCCCGGCTTGGATAGCATAGGCCTCCTCCACGCCGGGGAAACTTTTCGCCAACTCTTCTAAAGCCGTGACCCGCTTAATGTACGCCTCCAAGGATTCCCTCCGGGCCCCCGGCCGCGCGCCGGAGATCGCGTCCGCCGTGGCCACAATGATGGCCTCCAAACTCTTGGGTTCCTCTTCGCCGTGGTGACTGGCGATACAGTTCACCACTTTCTCCGGCAAACCGGCCCGTCGCGCAATGTCCGCGCCGACCAGGGCATGCGGTCCTTCCATCTCGTGGCTCACGGCCTTGCCAATATCATGTAGGAGACCTCCCAGTTTGGCGGTGTAAACATCCGCGCCCAGCTCTGCGGCCAACAACGCGGACAGATGAGCCACCTCTATAGCGTGAGCCCATTGGTTCTGTCCGTATGATGTGCGGAACTTAAGACGTCCCAGCAGGCGAACCAAATCAGGATGCAAGTTGGCGATACCTGTTTCTAACAGGGCTTCTTCGCCCGCTTTTAAGATGATTTCTTCAACTTCCTCGCGGGCTTTCTCTACTTCTTTTTCGATGCGCGCGGGGTGAATACGCCCATCTTGTACTAACCGTGTGAGGGCACGCCGAGCCACCTCTCGGCGCACAGGGTCAAAGGAGGAAATAGTGATGGCTTCGGGTGTATCATCGACGATGATGTCCACGCCCGTCGCGTTCTCGATAGCGCGGATGTTCCGGCCTTGCCGACCAATGATACGCCCTTTCATGTCATCACTGGGCAAGGGCACGGATGTCACCGTGGTCTCCGAGACATGTTCTGAAGCCAAACGTTCAATGGCCAGGGTAATGATCTCCCGGGCGCGTTCTTGAGCATGAGCCTTGGCCTCTTCTTCAATCTCTCGAATCAAGCGGGCCATGTCCTCCCGCGATTCCTGCTCCACTAAGCGCAGGAGTTCTTCCCGAGCCTCCTCCACGGTCATAGACGCGACTCGTTCTAACTCCGCGCGGCGTTCCTCTTCTAAGCGAGAGAGTTCCTCTGCCCATTGCTCCAGTTCTTGCTCTCGCTGGTTGAGCGTGCGCTCGCGCGTTTCCAATTGTTCTAACCGCTTTTCCAAGTGTTCTTGGCGACGCTGAAGTCGGTCTTCTTGACGTTCGATCTCCCGACGCCGTCGTTGGACCTCACGCTCCGCTTCCCGCCGGATCTGTAAAGCCTCGTCTTGGGCCTCAAGCACGATTTGTTTTGCTCGCCCTTTAGCCTCTTCTATCAGACGATTTCTTCGGTGTTCGGCTTCTTCATGGGCCGTGCGAAAGCGTTCTTCGGCAATTCGTTTTCCGATAAGATATCCCACTACGACGGCGACGAGAGCCAACGCCACGATGAAGACCACCATGCTTACGTGTCCCAATCCCATGACTTGCTCCTCTCGTCTTCGGTTTTCAGTGCTTCCCACGCATCCGTAACAACATCACGGATGACCTCGTAAGGGAATCCACGGCGGGCCAGAAAGTCTTGAGCCTTCTTGCGGAAGGTGCGTTCATCCAAACGCGCCCATTGACGCAATTTGGGTTCCAAGGCCCTCCGGGCTCCGGCCTCTACATCCACGTGGGCCAGCACGTTGTCAATAATCTCCGGTGGAATGCCTTTCTGTCGCAATTCATGCCGCAGGGCCATGGGACCCCGCGGACGAAAGCGCTCCCGATCTTCCACCCAAAACCGGGCAAACGCCTCATCGTTCAGATAATTCAATTCTTGCAGGCGTTGGATAACCTGCTCGATGATATCAGACGTAAATCCCATTCGGTGCAAGTAGGTGCGTACCTCCATCGTGCTCCGCGGGCGCACGGCCAGATACCGCAATGCCCTATCACGAGCACGGGCATACGCATCCAGTGCCTTTAGGCGCTCGATGTCCTCATCGCTCAACCACTGTCCGGTGTGCAGTGTGGCCGCGACATCGAGGGGTACACCGAACGCGAACTCACCGTCAAGATATACGTTCACGCGTTGCTTATCGCGCTTTTGTAAACGCAAGGCCGTTATGGTACCGGCCATGGTTCTCCCTCTAAAGTGCCAATAAACGCAAACAGGCCGGGACACCCAAGGTCTCCGGCCTGGCACATGTCTACCCGAGGGCAGAAAACACACCTTCCCCCAGGTCACGATCGACACTGCGTGCACGTATTCAGCACAACAGGAAACGTTTTCCCATATTCTTATCTCTGTACTTTACGTGCATTGAGCCCTTCACGCGTTCCGGGTACTTTTAAATCCTCCGGTCTTTTCAAGATCTCACGTGATGGGTTCCGGTTATTTTGATGTGACAACGGGCACCTGCGCCCGAATTTCCGCACACACTCACAGGTTTAAGATGTGCGCGACGTGCTCTCCAATAAAACAAAGGCGTGTAGATGACCGTCACACATATCACTTTATTGCTCTGTCGAGGAAGCATCAGGTGCTGCTTCCTCTCTCATGGCCAGGCCGAAGTGCTCTCGGATTTGGTTTTCAATTTCGCGAGCCAGGGTAGGGTGCTGCTTTAACGCCTGTTTGGCCGATTCCCTCCCCTGGGCCAGACGTTCACCTTTATACAGGTAATAAGATCCTCGTTTCTCAATAATGCCTAATTGAACACCCAAATCGAGGACATCCCCTTCGTAACTGATGCCCTCATTGAACATAATGTCAAATTCTGCGACACGGAAAGGCGGGGCCACCTTGTTTTTCTTAACGGTGACTCGCACCCGGTTACCGATGATTTCACCACCTTGTTTGATGCTCTGAATACGACGTACGTCCAGACGCACAGAGGCGTAAAATTTCAATGCCATACCCCCGGTCGTGGTCTCCGGGTTGCCGAACATCACACCGATCTTCTGCCGTAACTGATTGGTGAAGATCATCGCCGTGTTCGATGCTTTGATCGCGCCGGAGAGTTTGCGTAGAGCCTGACTCATCAAGCGAGCCTGCAGGCCCACATGACTATCGCCCATCTCACCTTCGATTTCCGCTCGCGGCACAAGCGCGGCCACCGAATCCACCACAACCACATCTACCGCACCGGACCGCACCAGGGCTTCCGCGATCTCCAGGGCCTGTTCTCCGGTGTCAGGTTGGGAGACCAGTAAGTTCGCGACGTCCACACCGATACGGGCCGCGTACAGAGGATCCAAAGCGTGTTCGGTATCGATGAACGCGGCCACGCCCCCTTGCTTCTGGGCTTCGGCAATAACGTGCAAACAGATAGTCGTCTTACCTGAAGACTCAGGCCCGTAAATTTCGGTGATCCGGCCGCGGGGAATACCCCCAACGCCTAGCGCAATGTCTAAACTAATCGATCCGGTAGGGATAACTTCGATATGTTGAGCGGCTTCATTGAGCCGCATAATCGCCCCTTCCCCGAACCGTTTCTTCAACGTCGCGAGCGTTGTTTCCAAAGCACGTTCCTTACCATTGGTTCGCGTTGCCATGCCTACTTCCTTTCCTCACTCGTTCCTTACCACGTTAGGACTTTGCAGTGTGCTAACAGAGTATACGCCGAGTTTTCATGTACGTTTTGGTTGAACCGAGAAATTTCTCCATCCTTCTTTAAAACATAAGCGCGAGGCAGCGTTTTGTCGGTCAATCCGTCCTCCAACTTCTATAGTGTACCAGAGGAGGCCCCATCGTGCAATCTTATGGGATGAAACGTCTACTCTCGCTTTAACGGTAAACGAGGACGCGGGAGAGAAGGGCGTGGCATCCGTTTGCGCATCCTATGCGTCCACGCGTACAAGGGCAATAACGTCAAAGAGACTTTCTCGGACACGGCCACCCGAGCATTCCACGCCCGTGTACGCACACGACGCCATCCCGTCTGCAGTGCCTGTGGAATCGGCCAATCCTCCACCAAAATCGCCTCATTCTCCGAAGAAATGGGCTGCCAGTGCCACACGGCCGCGCCCCATGTCAAACCTGCCCCAAACCCCACCATAACGATATTATCTCCCGGCTTCACCCGGCCTTGTTCTAACGCCTCCACCAAAGCTAAGGGAATGGACGCGGCCGATGTGTTCCCGTACTTGTCGATGTTCACCATCACCTTCTCCATCGGGAACCCTAATTTCTTGGCCGCGTACTCGATGATGCGCAAATTCGCTTGGTGGGGAATAAGCAAAGCAATGTCTTCCGGTGTTAGCCCGGCCGCGGCGATCACGTGCCGGGTGGCTTCGGTCATCACCCGAGTGGCAAATCGGAACACCGCGCGGCCGTTCATGCGAATCGTGTACAGTTTCTTGTCGATCATCTCGCGATCGGGAGGATGCGCTACCCCACCCGCCGGGATCATCAACGTATCCCATTGATACCCATCCGCCCCCAGCTCAAACGCGAGCAGACCGCCCGGCGTTTGGGAGGCTTCCACAACTACCGCTCCTGCCCCATCTCCAAAGAGTACACACGTAGTGCGGTCGTCCCAGTTCACCGCCTTTGAAATCGTTTCCGCACCGATAACCAAAACTCGGTCATACGCGCCCGAGGCGATAAACTGATGTGCATTCACCAGCGCGTACACGAATCCTGTACACCCGGCCACCAACGCAAAAGACGGCACATCATCCGCCCCCAAATCCGCCTGGATTTGGGTGGCCACAGTAGGGAGCAAGTGATCCGGCGACGACGTGGCAACAATAATGAGATCCAGATCCTTCGGCGAGATCCCGGCCACTGCCAGGGCCTGACGGGCGGCGGCTACAGACATGGTCCGCGTCGTTTCGCCCGGTCCTACAATGCGACGCTCACGGATACCCGTGCGCTCTACAATCCACTTATCACTGGTATCCACCATCTGCTCCAGATCAAAGTTCGTGAGCCGTCGTTCAGGCACGTACATTCCCCAGCCGGTAATGCGGCTGTACCGATGCATGAAGGCGCCTCCTCGTCCATCGGGTTAAGCGGCCTGGGACCGACGTACAATGTAATATCCCACTCCGCTGGCTACGGAAATCAAAGAAGCAATAGCCCCCCAAACCCAATAGGATCGCAACGCCCGCTGAACCGTGTTCGACCACCACAGTTTTCGGCGAACAGAGCGACCCAAATTCTTCCTCAGGCGGTGCCGAAACTCCCGAGATGGAACCACGGGCCGATACACGTGGTGGATACGCTCGGCCACATCCATCAATGAAAGAAGTTCCGGAGATGCCTGGGCCAAGGACCGCACACGCATCCGTTTCACCTCATCGTGCTCGGCCAAGGCCTGAGCATGTTCATCAAGTACATCCCACAACACGAGAGCCTCCTACTGTTCCAAATCCGCGGGATAAGCAACAATGCCCACCGTGCCCGGTCCAAGATGGACCGCTACCGACGTCGCAAGAGAGGTTGTAATCTCCGAAACGACGTTTAAACGCCTCCGAGCCAAACTCAATAAACGCTGCATGGTGTCCGGTGCCCTCGCGTGCATGGAACCGATGTGCAAGGGCCGTTTATCGTGCTCCTCCGCCACCAATTGCACCAGACGTTCCAACGCCCGTTGCCGAGTACGCACTTTATCTGTAGGGACTAAACGCCCGGTCCGCACCGCCACAATCATCTTTAAACGCAACATAGAAGCCACTACCTGTTGTACAAACGTGACACGGCCACTCATCTGGGGAAACTTGAGATTATCCAGCATAAGATAAATGCGCATGGCCTCTCGCATACGTTCCAGCCGTTGCAGCACACTCTTGAGAGATTTCCCTTCAAGGGCCATCTTCGCCGCTTCCAACGCCATAAATCCCAACCCTCCGGAACCGGACAAACTATCGAACGGAATAACCCGCATTTTATCGGCGACCATGCGCGCGGCTTGTACCGCAGACTCATAAGAGCCGCTTAGGTGCGAAGAGATGTGGATGGATAAGATCTCTCGAACACCTTCCTGATATAACCGTTCATACGCTTCCACCAACTGTCCCGGAGTCACTTGAGATGTCTTGGGAATAACCCCGCGTTCTTCAATCAGGCGATAAAAATCGTCCTCACTCAAATCCACCTTATCCAGGTACGTTTCCTCACCAAAGTGAATACGAATAGGAACCACCACAATGCCATATCTCTCCACAAGATCCGAGGGTAAATCCATGGTGGAATCGGTGACAACTCGCCACATCGCCCGCTCCTTTGGCTATTTAACCCACTTCGTCAACTGACGCCGCAGGGACACCAATGTCCGATGATAAAGGGATTTCACCGCGCCCTCCGTCCGTCCCAACACCTTGCCTATCTCCGCGTTGGGCATGCCCTCCACAAATTTGAGATAAAGCAACAACTGTCGCTCCGGAGGTAACTGCTGAATCATCCGCAGCAACATCTCCTGTTCCTCCCGAGCCATCACCACCTCTTCGGGATGTTCCCTCTGATGATGACCACTGTCCACAACATCCAGCGATACCTCCGGGTGCCGCGACCGATCGCGCAACCAATTGGCCAACATGTTGTGAGCGATACGGTACATCCACGCGGACACCGGCACACCCCGATCTTCAAATAAGTGGATGCGCTCTATTAACCGATGAAAGAACCGGGACGTCAACTCCTCCGCGTCATCGTGGTTGCCGGTGCGATAATAAAAATACGCGTAGATACGGTCCACATACCGCTCGTACAGCACGGCAAACGCGTTCGGATCGGTACGTGCCTGCAAGAGTAAATCTATGTCTGACGGCGTCGAGCCGTTTTCACGCCGCCTCCTTCTCACTCTTCCCCCGTCCGTACCGGCGCCCCAAAGTAGGAACACCGGAAATAGTCAAACGTTGCGAAAACAGTATAATGGAAGGCCACGAGCCGAGCAAACGATACGCGCGGAACGTTCGATGAACAAACAGCCAACCGGAGGAGCAAACACGACATGCCCGGGCAACCTCACGTCATGTCTTGCATTGGGATTCCGGGGATCCCGATTATTCAGCAGGGAGACAATCTGGCAGATATAATAAGTCAGGCCATCCGCGAAGCGGGGGAAACACTGCGAAACCACGATGTGGTCGTTGTGGCCCAAAAAATCGTGTCCAAAGCAGAAGGACGGCTCGTCCACTTGCAGAATGTACACCCCAGTCCCCGCGCAGTAGCACTCGCCCACCAAGCGGCTAAAGATCCCCGCTTGGTTGAACTCATCCTGCGGGAGAGTAACGAGATCCTGCGCGTCCGACCGGGACTCATCATCGTGGAACATCGTTTGGGATTCGTGTGCGCTAACGCGGGCATTGATCACTCCAACGTCCTTGGAGATGAGGACCATGTGCTCTTACTGCCCGAAGACCCGGACCACTCTGCCCAAGCCTTGCGTCGCGCGTGGATGAAAGATTTTGGGCTCAACCACCTCGCCGTCATTATCAACGACAGTCACGGTCGTGCCTGGCGACTGGGCACGGTGGGCGTGGCCATCGGCCTCGCAGGCATGCACCCCCTGACCGACCGACGCGGCGATCCTGACCTCATGGGTAGGACTTTGCAGGCCACCGTCATCGGCACGGCCGATGAGATCGCCGCGGCAGCCTCCGCGGTCATGGGCCAAGCGGACGAAGCCATTCCCGTTGTCATTGTACGAGGCGCACGTTACGAGCCAGGAGAAGGGCGTCTGCGTGATTTGCTACGTCCCAAAGCACTGGACCTCTTCCGCTGACAACCCGGATGGGGAACGCGCGATTATATCGCCCCCGGCACGGACGATTGAAGTTGTTGCCATCGCGCTATCTCTTTCTCCTTGAGCACCCCGCGCAACGGACGGTCCGGATCGCTCACCACCCAAACTTTCTGAGGCACCACTCGGATATCCAGTTCCCGGGTGCCTTCAATAATGGCCTCGCCATCCGTGTGCACAGGGACCGGGATGTCCGTGCGCACGGTCACGTGAGAACCGCGGGCCAACGTATAGGCAGGATCAAAAATATGCTTACCCGTGATCGCTTTGGGCAGCAAGCGCAAGATATTCACTCGAGACATGGCTCGCGCCATGCCGATCTCAAGGAGTCCGTCGTCCACCTCCGCAAACGGTGTAAGCCAAAACCCCCCCCCTGCCCGACGGCCGTTGCCCACAGTCACCAGGAGCATATGTTCCGAACGTTCTTGATGATCCCAACGAATCGTCACATGCGGCTGCCGATAGCGTATCAACGCGCGAAACACCGCCACCAAATAAATGAAAAATCCCTGCAAACGCTGAATGCGCCGACTTTCCAAATTCACTTGAGCCTCAAATCCAATGCCGCAATTGTTCAGAAAATACCGACGAGGACGGGTAGGTCCTACCATATCATAACTGTGGACCACCCCTGCGTCCACCAACCGGCGTTTATTATCCAACAGGTGGCGAATCATACCGTCGGGATCTCGGGGAATCCCGAGCACGCTGGCAAAATCGTTACCCGAACCGATAGGAAAGATCCCCAAGGGCATCGTAGGGCTATCATCGGCAGCACGACATAATCCGTTCACTACTTCATTCAAAGTACCATCCCCGCCTCCCGCCACAATCACGCCGTAACGTCCGGATTGGGCCGCCTCTTCTGCAATGGTCATTGCATGACCGGGCCCCGCCGTAAGTAAAACCTCGTAATTAACCTTGTATGCCTGGAGGAGTCTCTCCAACCTGCCCCACCGCTTACCCGAACGCCATCGATCCGAAGCAGGATTGACGATGAACAGGTAGTCCGGCATGATCCTACGCCTCCGTCCTTGGGGTGTGCTCTTCCTCCCGCGGTAACCTCACAACGGCTACCACGGTATCTCCGTCGGACAAGGAAACAACCCGCACGCCTCGGCTGTACCGTCCCTGCACAGAAATTTGGGCCACGGCCATGCGCACGGCCATTCCCAAAGAAGTGAGAATAATGATTTGATCGTTCGGCAGCACGACCCGAGCGGAAACAATGGGACCAATTTTGTCCAACCGACGATGATCGATAATCCACACGCCCATGCCGTTACGACCGCGGCGCGGAATGTCTTCCAAAGGAACCAACTTGCCAAACCCCTGGGCGGTCAGAACCAACAATTTCCCGCCGGGGCGCACAGCCGTGAGAGAGGCCACCTCATCCCCTGCGGACAAGCGAATGCCCTGAACGCCGCCGGCCTGTCGCCCCATGACCCGAACTTGAGTTTCAGGGAACCGCAATGTGCGCCCTAACCGGGTAGTAATGATCAAATCCTGTTGTCCCGTGGTAATTCGAGCCCATCCCAACTCATCGTCTTTCTCCAGTGTGATGGCAATGAGCCCGGTGGATCGAACGCGTTCAAAAGTGGAAAGCGGGAGCCGCTTCACCTTGCCCCGATGGGTGCACAGGGCGATATAACGATCCTCCCGGAACGTGGACACCGGGACCAACGCGGTCATGTACTCATCCGGCTGCAAGTGGATCACATTGACCAATGGAAGTCCCTTGGCCGTCCGACCACCTTCCGGCAAGTTGAACACACGCTCCGCGTACACCCGCCCCTGATTGGTGAAGAAGAGTAACGTATCTAAAGAGCGACATCCCACCGCATGAGCCACACGGTCCTCTTCGCGAGTTTCCATGCCTTTGATACCGCGTCCCCCACGCCGCTGAGCACGAAACACACGGCTGGGCGTACGCTTGATGTACCCGTCCGAGGTCACCGTAACCAGCCAATCCTCTTGAACGATGAGATCCTCTTCGCGAAATTCGGCCGGTCCCTGAGCCAAAATTTGGGTACGGCGCTCATCTCCGTATCGGGATTTGACATCTTCCAAATCCTCGCGGATAAGCGCCAATATCTTCTTCGGATGGGCCAGGAGATCTTCCAGGTAGGCGATGCGTGACAACACGTCCTGGTACTCATCCTCGATCTTCTGGCGTTCCAAAGCCGCCAATCGCCGCAACTGCATGTCTAAAATAGCTTGAGCCTGCACCTCAGAGAGGCCAAAACGATCCATCAATGTTTGCTTAGCCCTTTCCGCGCTCTCCGCCCCTCGGATAATAGCGATCACTTCGTCAAGAAATTGGAGAGCAATGCGTAGCCCCTCCAAAATATGAGCCCGCGCCCGTGCCTTCTCCAGTTCGAATTTCGTCCGACGGGTGAGCACCTCACGGCGATGTTCAATATAATGGAGAAGCATCCGCTTAATGGGAAGCAGCCGGGGTTCCCCATCCACCAATGCAAGCATCTGTACCCCAAAGGTGGTCTGAAGGGGCGTATATTTGTACAACTGGTTGAGCACCTTACGCGCGGCGACCCCACGCTTGACCTCGATGACAATGCGCAACCCTTCCCGATCGGACTCGTCGCGCAAATCGGTGATGCCATCCACCCGGCCACTGCGGACCAACGCCGCGATGCGTTCGATAAGCGTAGCCTTATTCAACTGATAAGGAATTTCCGTGATGATGATGCTGTACCCGCCCCCACGACGTTCCTGAATCTCCGCCACCGCACGCAATGTAATGTGCCCTCGTCCGGTTGCATACGCCTGCCGAATGCCATCTCGTCCCAAAATCTGAGCTCCGGTGGGGAAATCAGGACCGGGCAGGATAGCCATAATGTCCTCCACCCCCACACTGTCCAGGTCGTCATACCGGTCGATGAGATACATGAGCACATCCGCCACCTCGTTCAGATTGTGGGGAGGAATGTTCGTCGCCATCCCCACGGCAATACCGGACGCGCCGTTAATAAGCAGATTGGGAATGCGGGCCGGAAGGACCACAGGTTCTTGTAGGGACCCGTCGAAGTTAGGTTGCCAATCCACCGTATCCTTGTCGATGTCCTGGAGCATCTCCTCGGCGATGGGGGAAAGGCGGGCCTCGGTGTACCGCATGGCCGCAGGACTATCGCCATCGATAGAGCCAAAATTTCCTTGCCCGTCCACCAAAGGATAACGCATGGAGAAATCCTGAGCCATACGGGCCATCGCGTCGTACACCGCGGCATCTCCATGGGGGTGATACTTTCCCAACACCTCTCCCACAATACGGGCACTTTTACGGTATGGAGCATTGGCCCTTAGGCCCATATCGTGCATCGCGTAGAGGATGCGTCGATGTACAGGTTTCAGGCCATCCCGGACATCAGGGAGGGCACGAGCCACGATAACACTCATGGCATAGTCCAGGTACGCGGCCTTCAACTCTTGTTCGATATCAATCGCCTGCACCTGTCCGAAGGCTTGAGGTGCATTTATCTTATCCTGTCCGTTTGTAGGTACAGTCGGCATGGTCCTCCTGCGCTGTTTCCTGAAGTTGCGGGCTTCGACGATCAAATCCCCCAAGGGGACTCAAGTAACCATCTTAAGAAGACGACTTTGCAAACACGGTCCGGCCGTTGAAACAGACCTCCTGACGCGGCTATGCGAGCATTTTCCATCTCTGAGATCTGTGCTTGAAGTCGGTGAAAGCCCCGTCAAAGTATACCTTATTTCGGATATTTAAGCGAGCGTCTACCGGTTCCAAGGAAGACGCTCTTGAAATTTTCTCTCTCGGAATAACGGAAGTACAATGAAGGTGTAAGCACACACTCAATCTCCTAGGAAGGCATATCCATGACCAAAAGAGAGGTAATTCACACTGACAAAGCACCCGCAGCCGTTGGGCCGTACTCTCAAGCCATTCGTGTGGGGCAGTGGGTGTTCACAGCAGGACAGATCGGCATCAACCCGACGACAGGTAGACTGGCCGAAGGGCTGGTCGCCCAGACCCGGCAGACCTTGCAGAACTTGGAAGCCGTGTTAGTAGCTGCCGGAACGAATCTCCGCCACGTGGTGAAAACGACTATCTACATGGTGGATCTCTCCGAATTTCGCACAGTAAACGCCATCTACGGCGAAGTGTTCGACGAGAATCCCCCGGCTCGCTCCACCGTTCAAGTCGCAGCCCTGCCATTAGGCGCTCTAGTAGAAATCGAGGCTATTGCCGTCTTGCCGAACAATGAGGAATAGCCCCCGGTAAGGGAAATGGATAAAATCTTCTTCCCCTTTCAGGCCCACGCATGAAGGGGAAGAAGCACATTTGCCAACCCCACGAAGCATGTTATAATGTGCCGTAGCCGTAAAGACTTTTGGAAGGATTGTACAACCCATGGACACAGGAATGACACAAGACACCGCCCAACAACCCGACGTGGAAAACACTGTACCTACTGAAGAACCTACTGCTACCGACGTCGCGACCGAGAAGACGGCCGCGAATGCAGTCTCCGAGGCCCCGGTGACAGAGCCGAGGGAAAGCACGTCCGCGGAAGAGGTCCCCGCTACAGGACCCGAAGACCCACACGAAGAAGAGGAGAGCATGGAGTCTCTCCTCGAAGAGAGTTTAGCCCCGCGCCGCTTTCACCGTGGAGAAATGGTGGAAGGCGTGATCGTGCTGAAGACCGACAAAGAAATTGTTATCGATATCGGTGGGAAATCCGAAGGCATTGTGCCCCCACAAGATTTGGAACGTTTGGATCCAGAGTTCATCAACAGCCTGAACGTAGGTGACACCGTTGTCGCGTATGTCCTGAAGCCCGAAGGACGTGAAGGGCACACTGTGCTCTCCTTGAGCAAAGCACGGGTTGAATACGAATGGCGTCAGGCCCAAGAATGGCAAAAATCCGGCACGATTCTTGAAGGTGTGGTCACCGAGGCCAACAGCGGCGGCGTCATTGTTCGGTTGGGTCAACTGCGCGGCTTTATCCCCGGTTCTCAACTAGAACGCCGAGAAGGGACACGCAGTGACAGGAAAGAAGAACGATTTGCCTCTCTGGTCGGGCAAACCCTGAAATTCAAAGTCATTGAGGTGGATAAAAACCGACGTCGTCTCATCCTCTCCGAAAAAGAAGCGCTGAAGGAAGAACGCGAAAAACAACGCCAACGCCTCCTGGAGGAGTTGCGCGAAGGTGAAGTCCGGCATGGAAGAGTGACCAGCCTGACCAAATTCGGCGCGTTTGTGGACCTGGGCGGCGTCGACGGGCTGATCCACATCTCCGAACTGTCCTGGGGCCGCGTGGAACATCCCTCCGAAGTCCTCAAAGTAGGCGATGAGATAGATGTCTACGTCCTCAAAGTGGATCGAGAAAAGGGGAAGGTGAACCTCAGTCTCAAGCGCCTGTTGCCCAAGCCCTGGGAAACCGTCCTCGAACGGTACGCTATCGGGCAGGTGGTCGAAGGCACGGTCACCCGTGTTTTACCTTTCGGCGCCTTCGTACGGCTGGACGACGGCATAGAGGGATTGGTTCACATCTCGGAACTCTCCCAGGACTTTGTCTCCCATCCTCATGAGGTCGTCAAGGAAGGACAACGGGTGCAGGCCCGTATCATAAACATCGATCCGGACCGGAAACGGATGGGATTAAGCATCAAGCAGGCGGATGAGGAAGCCTACGTGGAGATAGATTGGGACGTAGCCGACGAAGAAGAGGCGGGAGAGGGAACCTGGGAGGTCCTGGAAGACGTAACATTAGAAGAGAGTGACGCGACCGCTACTTCAGACACGGCAGAAGTACAGGAGGCAGAGGAGGAAACACCTGCGGAGCCGGACACATCCGAGGAATCCCCGCCCGGCCAAGAGGGCGAGGAAACAAACACCTCCTCTTAAGGTCAGTGCATCCTTCGCGGTGGCACATTAACAAAGGGACACGGCGGTTCGCCCTCCCTGCAAGTGCCCCGCGATGTACAATCTAAGCGCGACGAAGCGGGGGCACAGGTGTGCCCCCGCTTTGCGTAAAAAGACCGACACAGGTTATAGATGGACGAGGTTAGGTGAATTGCTATGAATGAAAGAGACAAGTTCGACCGCTTTACAAAACGGGCTCGGCGAGTCCTGGCGTTAGCGCAGGAGGAGGCCGTGCGGATGCGACACAGTTACATCGGGACCGAACACCTCCTCCTGGGATTGGTCAAGGAAGAGAACGGTGTAGCCGTCAAAGTCCTGCGAGAACTGGGCGTGGAACCGGAGCAAATCATTCGAGCCGTAGAACGCACGGTGGGCTTTGGGGAACGCCGTCCCATGGGAAAACCCACCCTTGCACCGCGCACGAAACGGGTCATTGAACTGGCCGTCGAAGAAGCGCGCCTGATGGGACATCATTACATCGGCACCGAGCATCTCCTATTGGGCCTGGTGCGGGAAGGCGAAGGAGTGGCGGTGAACGTCCTGCGCTCCCTGGGCATCAGCCTTGAGCGCGTGCGCCATCAGACCGCGCGCAGCTTGCTTCAAAGCCAAGTCGAAATGAAACAACGGGCCAAGGAACGTAAAAAGATGCCCCTCGTCGAGCAACTCGGGGTAGATCTCACGCAACTGGCCGAAGAGGGGAAACTGGATCCGGTGATCGGCCGGGAAAAGGAGATCGAACGGGTCATCCAAATCCTCTCACGTCGGACCAAGAACAACCCGGCGCTGATCGGCGAACCCGGAGTAGGCAAAACGGCCATCGTTGAAGGACTCGCTCAACGGATTGTCCAGGGAGATGTCCCGGAAAGTCTAATGGACAAGCGGCTGGTCATGTTGGATGTGGGCTCCCTGGTCGCGGGGACGATGTATCGCGGCCAATTCGAAGAGCGCATGAAAAAAGTTATCGAGGAAATCATCAACGCAGAAGCCATCCTCTTTATCGACGAATTGCACATGCTCGTAGGAGCCGGAGCAGCCGGCAGCGCGGTAGACGCGGCCAACATCCTCAAGCCCGCATTGGCCCGAGGAGAACTTCAAGTCATCGGGGCCACCACGCTGGATGAATACCGCAAGTACATAGAAGGAGATGCCGCGTTAGAACGCCGGTTCCAGCCCATCATCGTCGAAGAGCCCACCATTGAGGACACCATCGAAATCTTGCGGGGCATCCGATCCCGGTATGAAGATCACCACAAATTGGAGATCACCGACGAAGCGCTTCGGGCTGCCGCTCACCTTTCTGCTCGCTACGTGCCCGACCGCTATCTGCCTGATAAGGCCATAGACCTCATCGACGAGGCAGCCAGTCGTGTGCGTATGTACAAAGCGCCACTGGCCATCAGCCTGCGAGAAGTGTATGCCCAACTGCGGGAACTCCAACGACAAAAAGAAGAAGCGCTCCACAAGCAGGAGTATAACAGCGCCATCGAACTCCGCCAGCGCGAAATGGACTTGCACCAAAAGTTAGAGCAACTGCGAGCCGGATGGGATGATCCCAAATCGCGTCCCAAGGTCACCGCGGAGGACGTGGCCGAAGTGGTGTCCATGTGGACCGGCATTCCTCTAACCCGTTTGGCCCAAGAAGAAAGCCAAAGGCTCCTGGAAATGGAAAAGGAAATGCACAAGCGGGTCGTCGGGCAAGACGAACCCATCCGGGCCATTGCCAAAGCGATCCGTCGGGCCCGTGCCGGGCTCAAGGACCCCCGACGGCCCATTGGATCCTTCCTATTCCTGGGGCCTACCGGCGTTGGGAAGACGTTGGTAGCCAAAACCTTGGCCGAGTTCCTCTTCGGCAGTGAGGACGCGCTCATTAAATTGGACATGTCCGAATTTATGGAGCGCCACAATGTGAGCCGTCTGGTCGGTGCGCCTCCGGGATACGTGGGCTATGACGAGGGAGGACAACTCACAGAAGCCGTTCGCCGTCGCCCGTATTGCGTGATCTTGTTGGATGAAATCGAGAAAGCGCACCCCGAAGTCTTCAACATCCTCCTCCAGATCATGGAGGATGGTCACTTAACCGACGCCAAAGGTCGTCGGGTGGACTTCCGCAACGCAATCATCATTATGACTTCCAACGTGGGCGCTTCGATGATCAAGCGGGCGGGCGGACTGGGCTTTGTGACATCTGAGGACGAACGCAAGCAGCAAGAAGCCACATACCAAGATTTGAAAGAGCGCGTGATGGACGCGCTAAAACGCACCTTCCGGCCGGAATTTCTGAATCGGCTGGACGGGATTATGGTCTTCCGACCGCTCACCAAAGAACAAATTGCTCAAATCGTGGACATCGAATTGGAACGCGTACGTACCCTCCTTCAGGAACACGAAATGGACCTCCTCGTCACGCAAGAGGCCAAAATGTTCCTCGCGGACAAAGGGTATAATCCCGACTACGGAGCCCGCCCCTTGCGGCGTGTCATTCAAGACTACATTGAAGACCCGTTGAGTGAAGGCATGTTAGCAGGCCGGTTCCAAGAAGGGGACACTATTGAGGTCGGTTATGACGCGGATAAAAAGGAACTTACCTTCACGGTGAAGGAGCGGAATAACGGCGGCGATGACAACATCTTGGCCATGAACGCCTTCAACGAATTGGCGCCGCTCATTCAGTAATACCATCATGCAAGCAACCTATCACGGGAATTCATCTCACTTGCGGTGCCTTCCGCGCCACAAATGAGATGAATTCCCGTTTTTCCCTCGACGCTTTACTGTAGTACCAACTCCACCATATCCGTAAGCACGCCGGAGGCCGTGGCCTCCACCCCCGCACCGCGCCCCTGCAAAACCAACGGTCCAGAACTGTAATATTCCGTGTAAAACTCCACCAGGTTATCACTGCCGTGGAGACGCCCTAACGGGGAATCCTGAGGGACAAACTCAATACCTACTCGCAGCCGACCGTCCTCAACGCGGGCCACATATCGCAACGCCTCATGTCGTGCCTGAGCAGCATCCCGCCACGAGTAGAAATCATCGTCCAGAGCAAAGATCTCGGCCAGAAAATCTTCCATGGGCCACGAGGCCCATTCCTCGGGGATCAGCGGGTCGATTTCCACGTCCTCCATCTCCACCTTCCAGCCCATCGTGCGGGCGAGAATTAACGCCTTACGGGCCACATCATGTCCCAGCAAATCCTCACGGGGGTCGGGTTCCGTGTATCCTAACTCCTTAGCCCGCAGCACGGCCTTGGAAAAGGCCACACCTTCCTCAACCGCGGTCATCACGTATCCTAAGGACCCGCTCAAACTCCCTTGAATACGATGGATGGCTTCGCCGCCGGCTAATAGGCGCTTTAAAGTCATAATGACCGGCACCGCGGACCCAACGGTCGTCTCATACCGCAAAAGAGGGTAACGGAATAGCGGTTCAGCCCGGTCATAGGGAGCAGCCAAAGGGAGCTTATTCGCCAACACAATGCCGGCCCGACGTTCCATGGCCAGCATCAAGGCATCATGGGTTGCATCTGTCGCCGTCACGTCCACAACCAACGTTCCCGGCGCCGCAAAAAGGTCTACAATATCCCGCACTTGGTTCTGAAAATACCCGGAAGGATAATCGGCCAAAGGTCGACCGGCCTCCTTATGCGCGACAATGCGATTCAGTTCTTCATCCGCTAACCCATCGGAAGAGACGACCGCACCGCCACTATCTGCTACCGCGACGACGTTTAAAAAAAGCCCATAACGCTGTTCGTGATACGAACGCCGTCCTACGATTTGCTGCAACAGAGATCGTCCCACACCGCCTACCCCGAGCACAATGACGGGTACTCGTTTCATACTCCTCCCCCTTCCTTCACGATTGGCTTACCGGTTGGAAAAACAAATCATGTTTTCTGTACCCACGATCCAAATGAGGGATCTACGGATTGGTCGGCTCCTTTTTGTGCCGACGCGATGCCGCGAAGTAATGTACCCCATATCCCAAACCGCCCACCAACGCCATGACCACAAAGGCCCCCACAGAGAGCCAAAACACAGGGGATTGGCCCAGACGGGGCGCCACCACAAACGCGCCGAATAACGCCAAGGCAAAGGGAAAACTCAACGTAAACACCAGCCACCACACCAACGTCCACGTATCCGGCCCGTCCGGACGCGAAAGACGTCGGTTCAGGCGAAAAACAGCCCACAGCGGGTACAACCCCGCAAGAGCGATCATCCCCGCTCCCAAAATAACCCGTAAAAAAGCGGGCATATCGTGTCTTAGGCCTCCTCTCCCTCACCGGATTCAGGCACATCGGGCGGTGTTGGGGGTTCCTTCGGCGGCTCAGGGGATCGTTCCTGCCCTTCCTCCTCTTCTTCCTTCTTCTCCGGTTTGCGCTCACGCCCAAACTGCCGCAACCGCATCGCCATCTCCCGAAGCCGTTGGTCCACATACCAATTGACCGTACCCTCCGGCCACGTGCCATCGGGATTCCGCTTCCCTGCGGCTACCCCTGTAAGGATTTCTATGCCCTCGTCCACCGTACGCACAGGGTAGATGTGGAATTTGCCCTCCGCCACCGCGTCCACAACTTCCTGCTTCAACATCAGATGCTGTACATTTGCTTCAGGAATAATAACCCCCTGCGTTCCCGTCAGACCTCGCGCTTTGCACACCGCGAAGAAGCCTTCAATCTTTTCGTTCACTCCCCCCACCGGCTGAATCTGGCCGCGTTGGTTGACCGAACCGGTGACCGCGATATCCTGCCGCAGGGGAAGGCCGGAAAGCGCGGACAAAAGAGCGTACAACTCTGTAGAACTTGCACTATCCCCTTCCACCCCTTCGTAGGATTGTTCAAACGTGATCGTCGCGGACAAGCTCAACGGTTTATCCTGAGCATAACGCCCTGCGAGGAAACCGGATAGGATGAGCACGCCCTTATCGTGAATACGACCACTCAATTTGGCTTCACGTTCAATGTTGATTACACCCGACTGGCCCAAATACACCCGAGCCGTGATCCGATTCGGCCGGCCGAATGTGTAGTCCCCGAGCATGATCACCGAGAGACCGTTGACCTGGCCGACAACCTGGCCTTCTGTGTCGATGTAAATGACGTTATCTTGGATGAGTTCCTGAATGCGTTCCTCCAACATACGGGATCGATACACACGTTCCTCGATGGCCCGACGCACATCCTCTGCTCGAACCACATCGTGTTGGTTCACACGGGCCCAGTACGCGGCTTCACGCACAATATCAGCCAGAAGGCCGAAGCGAGCGCTGAGCTTCTTCTTGCTGTCGGCCAGACGCCCCGCATAGGAGATAATCTCCCCCACCGCGGGAAGGGTAAAGTGGGGTAACTGTTCCTCCTCGCAAATAGTGTGCACAAAACGGGCAATCTGCTCCACGTGTTCCTGAGTCCACGGCATGTCAGGAGAAAAGTCCGCCCGCACTTTGAAAAGTTCGGCGAAGTCCTCATCCAAACTGTAAAGCAAATAGTAGTACCAGGGCTCGCCTATGAGCACCACCTTCACATCCAAAGGAATGGGTTGAGGTCGCAAACCGGCCGTGGGGAAAAACCCCAACCCCAATTGCTGGGGGATGTCCTCAATAACGATCTCCCCGGTCTTCAAGCACCGCTTCAGCACCTCCCAGGCCATGGGTTGGCGTAATACATCCGCGATGTTCAACACCAAGTATCCCCCGTTCGCCCGATGCAATGCGCCCGGTCGCAACATGGTGAAGTCGGTAACCAGAGCGCCAAAGCGCACCTTGTATTCTTGTTTACCGATGAGATTAATCACCGTAGGATTGGGTTCGTACACCACCGGGGCACCGCCCAATTTGCTGTTGTCCACTATGACGTTTACGGTGTATCGGGCCAGGGGAGAATCCTCCCAATGGCGCAAGGGAAGGACCGGAGGCGCCCCTCCTTCCCCTTTCATTTGAGCCGCCGCGGCCAGAACCTGTCGGACCAGGTGAATATTCTCGACCATGTCCTGGCGACACGCGTCCATCCAGGCCACAACGTCGGGCAGATCCGCGAACTCCCGCCGTTCATCATCGAACAAGTATTCCAGGGCGGCCTCTGCAACACGCTTATCCATTTCGGAAAGTTTGCGCCGCAGTTCCTTTTCCAATTCGTATACCTGACGCATGGCCTTTTCTAGGACTTTTTCCACCTCTTCGCGGGCCGCTTCTAATTGGGCTTTCACCGGGGGCGGTAAGGCTTCGTACTGATCGGGAGGAAGGGGTTTTCGGTCCTGGCCCATGGGGGCTAACGCCAAGCCCATGGGCGTTTCCAGAATAAGAAAGCCATGAGCCTGGGCGAATTGCTTTACCTGCTCCAGGATCTCTTCCCGTTGCCGTTGATATTGGCGAATCAATTGACTGCGATGTTCCTGATATTGTTCCGTCTCAAACACCTGAGGAAGTTGTTGAGCTACATCGCGCAACAGTTCTTCCATGCGCTTGCGCAGTTGCGCGGCACGACCGGCGGGCAGACGCAGCGCTTTTGGCGCATCCGGGTCGTCAAAGTTGTACACGTACACCCAGTCATCGGGCACAGGGCGTGACACGGCCACTTGCTGAAGATATCGTCGAATTGTGGTCGTCCTGCCCGCGCCCGCGGGCCCAAGAGCAAAGATGTTGAACCCTTTGGCCTGAATGTTGAGGCCGAATTCCACGGCGCGTGTGGCACGTTCCTGGCCGATGATACCTTCCAGGTGATTCAGTTCCGCCGTGGATGTAAAGGACAACTCGGAAAGATCAACTTCCCTTCGCAACTGTTGAGCGGCCAACTCACGAGGGGAAGGAGCAGGAACGGGTTGAACACTGCCGGTTTCCATGATGTCAGCCTCCGTTTCTGTGTGGGCGGACAACACACCGAAAAGAATGACTTAGTTCGTCTCAAGACCGCGACGCAATACCTTTCGGGAACCGTACACCCGACGATAATACTCTTGAAATTCCCCTTCCTTAATAGGACGCCACCACCAGGGGTTTTCTACGTACCACCGTACGGCCTTGGCAACGGCCTCCTCAGGCGTGTGACGAGGGGTCCACCCCAACGCTTGGATTTTGCTGATGTCCATCGCGTATCGACGGTCATGCCCGGGCCGGTCCTCCACAAAGTGAACCAATGAGCGAGGTTTGCCCAGGGTGTCCAGAAGAATTTCCACCATGCGCAAGTTCTCAATCTCTCTACCGGTGCCCACGTTATACACTTCTCCTAACGCTCCTCGGTGCAACACCAAGTCAATGGCTTCACAGTGGTCAATAACCCACATGTAATCCCGCATTTGACGGCCATCACCGTACACAGGGAGAGGTTTGTCCTCCAACGCGTTGGTGGTAAACAAGGGCACTACCTTTTCTAAATGCTGATACGGGCCCACATTGTTCGAGGCCCGCGTGATGGTCACCGGTAAGCCGTAAGTGGTGTAATAGGAGAGGGTGAGCAAATCGCCGGACGCCTTGGCCGCAGAATAAGGGCTCCGGGGACGCAACGGATCCTCTTCCCGGGAACGATAGCCTTTGGGGATGTCGCCGTACACCTCGTCCGTGCTCACCTGATGAAAGCGCTCCAGGCCCAGATCTTTAGTGATTTCAAGCAACACATATGTGCCGTACACGTTGGTACGGATAAAAGCATCCGGTTCCAAAATGGAACGGTCCACATGCGTCTCTGCCGCGAAGTTTACAATGGTATCCACACCGTACTCGTGAACAGCACGCTCCACTGCGTCCCGGTCGCAAATGTCCCCCTTAACGAACGCGAACCGGGGATGATCCCACACGCTCTTGAGGTTGTTGAGGTTCCCCGCGTACGTCAGTTTATCGTAGACCACCAACGTATAATCGGAGTACTTGTTCAGCATGTAATGCACAAAATTAGCGCCTATGAAACCGGCGCCGCCGGTAATCAGAAGGGTACGCATCGGGTATATCCTCCCACGTTTTTCACCACGGCTCACTTCGCGTGCGAACGCCGCCAAGGGCGATGCTGCCACCTCATGAGTGCGCGGCGTCGGGTTTTTTCCTCCGGCGGAACAAGGCTAAAGGCTACTTCCAACGTTAATGTGGGTACAAACCGGACGCGTTTCCATATAGACGGGTCCACATGGCCGTTGCGAGAACGAGCCACCCGATATCGTTCCTCCCACGAAGCGCTGGTGATGAGAAAGTCCACAATCCCCCACTCGTACAGAAGATCCCGCACCGCCCGAATCTCCCGAGCCGCGCGGTACAAACGCTCCTCCATCTGAGGACCTAACTCCCGTGCGACTTCTTCTGCCCAGGCTAAACCTGCCGGGTCCGGGGGTTCGTGGCCGTTTCCGAAGAAGACGGGGTGAGCCACGTGTAAAGCAGGGACAACGTGGTGCATCCAGAACTGCTCCGCGTCCTGAAACCCGGGTAAAAGCACATCCGTGTAAAAGGTCACTTTCACCCGCGAACGGGATTGAGCAATGCGAATCAGCACGTCCACCTGCTCAGGGTAGAGGTCAAAAAAAGCGCCCGGGTCGAAGACATCCCATTCTTCCCACACTCGCGGAAGTCGAGAGATCCGGTCGGCAATAAGGCGCACCATTCGCGCCAGGAACTCCACTCGTTTTTGGCCCGTCACGTGGGGGGGCACACGATACGCAGGAGCTAATGGCCGACGCGTCACTTGCTGCACACCGGACACATCCCCCCACCGATCCTCAAACGTCCACCACGCGCGCGCCAATTCCGGCAACGTCCGAATCATCTCACAACAACCCAACCTTGCTGTTATCCCCCAAGGTCAACTTATACGCCTTCGGCTTGTAAGGCGAGCGGCGGATCTCCACATTCCGGCCGATGAGACTGTCTTCAATGCGATAGGGAATGCCTTGAATAACCGAGTTTTCCAGCACAATACTGTGCTCGATCTCGCAGTCTTCAATAATGCAATCGTGATAAATGGAAGTAAAGGGACCGACATACGCATTGACGACCCGCGTATTCTTACCGATAATCGAGGGCCCACGAATGACAGAATTAATAATCTCCGCCCCTTCTTCAATGGTCACATTATGGTCCACTCGGGATTCCCGATCCACGTACCCCCGAATTTCGTGCTTCATTTCCAACAGGACGCGATTATTCGCCTCCAACATGTCAATGGGTTTTCCCGTGTCAATCCACCACCCCTGATGGATATAAGCTCGAACCCGGTAGCCCTGTTCAACCAACCACTGAATCGCGTCTGTAATCTCCAGTTCCCCACGCCACGACGGAGTGATGTTGTTCACCGCTTCAAAGATGTGGTGGTCAAACATGTAGATGCCCACCAGGGCCAAATTGCTGGGTGGGTTACGCGGCTTCTCAACCAGGCGAACAATGTTGCCTTCTTCGTCCAACTGAGCCACACCATAATGTTGGGGGTCTTTCACCGGTGTGAGCACAATTTGCGCGTTATAATCCCCGGACGAGAACTCTTCGACCAGGGAGGTGATCCCGCCTTCAATGACGTTATCCCCCAGGAACATGACGAAGGGTTCGTCCCCCAGGTAGTCCTGGCTAATTTTGACCGCGTGCGCCAGCCCCAACGGGGCCTCTTGCTGGATGTACTGGATACGCACGCCCCACCGTCGGCCGTCGCCAACAGCTTCCATGATCTCAGGGGCAGTGTCGCCAACGACAATGCCAATCTCCTCAATTCCTGCGTCCCGAATGGACTCAATGACCCGGAAAAGCACCGGCTTGTTTGCCACCGGGATCAACTGCTTGGCCCGGGTATATGTGAGCGGATACAGACGAGTGCCTTTACCGCCACTTAAAACCAGCCCTTTCATATGAATGCCTCCCTCATTTCATTCTCCAAACATCAATATCCCCCGACCCCTTTGTCGTAGGGAGCATCCAACAGCACGACGCCCAACAGGTTGGCCTTCACGCGGGCCAGGCGTTCTTTGGCCGCGATCGCGTGTTGGCGTTTAGTGTGGCCGGCCCGCAACACAAGCAACACCCCATCCATGCGTGGCGCTAAAATCGCGGCGTCCGCGACGGCGAGGACGGGAGGGGTGTTCACCAGCACCATGTCGAAACGCCGGCGAAGTTCCTGCCAGATACCCAGGAGCCGTTTAGAGTCCAACACATCGGCAGGGCTAACCGGCTTCTCCCCCGCGGGGAGCACGTACAAGCCGGGCACATCGGTTTCATAAAAGGGTGGAGAAGTGAACGGCTCCTCCGATTTCACCATATTCGTCAATCCCCGGTCGTTAGGCACCTGAAAAATCTCGTGCAACCGAGGATGCCGCAAATCCGCGTCAATCACCAATACGGTCCGCTCGGTTTGGGCCACGGTCACGGCCAGGTTGGCGACCGTGGTCGCGGTATCCTCTTCCGCGCTGGGTGCAGTAAAAAGCACGGTGTGAATCGATCCGTTTTGGCCGGCAAATTCCAAATTCGTTCGCAATGAGCGGTACGCTTCCGACACCGGTGATTGCGGATCCGTCAACGTGATTAAATTCAACGTCATTATGTGGGCCTCCCTTCCGGATAACTCACCAACGCCGTATCATGCCGGCGGAATAGTGCCGAGCACCTCCAACCCCAACGTGCGTTCCACGATTTCCGGCGTACGCAAAATGTCCGATTCGATCCACTCCAAAAATAAAACCACAATAACGCCCAAGAGCACACCGAGGACCCCCCCGGCAAACATGTTCAATTTAGGCTTCGGGCGCACCTTGGGCACATAACGCACATGCTCGCGAATGGAGACGTCCACCCGATCCTCACGGCGCTGTTTCTGATTCCACTGTTCCCGGTTAATGCGAAAGACCTCCGCCGTGGTTTCCGCGATGATGCGGGCCACTTCAGGATCACGGTTTTCAACGTCAATGCGAATCGTGAAGTTCGACTCGTCCGGATCCACCTTCATGTGGGCCAACAATTGGTCTGGTTCCATATCCAGTTGGGCTCGGTCGATGACCTTTTGGGCAATGTTCGCGCTGCGGATGAGAACCTGATATGAACGCAACAGGGTTTTCACCGCGTTCACATTCCCCCAATCAATGCGGGCCGGTTCCACCCGCACTTGAATACTCGCCCGATACATGGGCTCTTGAAAAAAGGAAAATACCCCCCCGGCCACGGCCATCAAGATGGCCATGACGATGATAATCCACCCTCGCTTCCGCAAAATAGCCCAATACTCCTTCAGTTCCACGGCAACTCCTTTCTTGCCTTGACGTTACGGTTCGTCTCCAAGCAAATCCATTGTACTCACCCTACTCGCCTTTGCCAACCTCGTCCTCTCCGCCGGGGATGTGACCCTCGGATAGGGAGTGACGAAGTACCCGATGATCACGAAAGTCATCATCCAGGAAAATCGACCCTACCCGGATGACGTCCACACGCTCCAACGTGCGCAACGGTGTCCACACCCGGAGGTGGGTCTCGGCCACTTCCCGTATAATGCCCAAAGCCACCAGGAAGCCGCCCCGGTCCAAAAACCCAATAAGTCGCCCGGTGCTTAATCGCGTTTCTCCTAATACAGGAACACGTGAGAGGGGAACCACCATTTCCTGGGCCCGTTGAAAGTACAATCGGAAGCGATACTGACGCCATGCGATGCGTGATTCCCGGCTGCGCGGGCGGGCCGAGGAAGAGACCGGCAATTCGATTAAGCGAAAACGGTGACTACGACGCCAAGGAGCGATAAGCGGTTCCAATTCATCTTCGCGCTGGATCGCGACCACCACGTGGGGGCGTATCAAGTCAAACTGTGCCCACTTTAAGGCCACCCCACCTACGGATGGATGGACCATGCCTGTGGTGTCCACCAAAATACACTTCGCCCCCCACTTTCGTGCCCGCTCCACCAGACGGAACGCGCCGATCACCGTCGGCAGCATGTGGCCTCGTGGGGATACCGAGCCGACAAACCAGCGGGCCAAACGGCCGCGCGGGGGAAAACGGTGGGGCTGCTCTGGAGATGCAAGTCGCAATGTCTGGGTAGTCGGTGGCCCAAGAATGGATTGGCCGACATCCGCGTCAACCAGTGCCACCGCTCCCCCATGTGCGATCCGCTGCCATACATAGCGCACCAATGTTGTCTTCCCCGTATCCACAGCCCCCACCACCAAAATGACGCCGAGCAAGGTCTCCCACGGGATTTGAGCCCACGTAACCGGCACATCAATTGCGGATATAGTGAATGACATAGCCATCCCTTTTCCCGACGCGAACGTTTAGGTGGACATCGTCGTGGATAAATTTGCAGATAACCTCGGGAAAACCCCTGCATATCTTGTGGATAATCCACAATCCATGTGGAAAAACGACTATCCCCACTCGAGGTCTCACAAAAACCCTTCCACCCAACATATAGGGTTTTGATCCCATCCGCACTCCCATATATCCCAAGGCTGAGTAAGCGTATAGTCAAACTCCTACCATACCTTCCAAATATCTTTCCTTACTTATCCACAGTCAAACCGAGTTATCCACATCTTCCTGTGGATAACTCGATAACCATCCCTCCCCATTGCGTCCTATATCTATCCCTTACCATAACTCCAACCCCCATATTTAGCACCTCCGCATCCACAAACCGTCCTCCTTCCCAAATTATCCACAAATCCCCCTCCCCTATGATGACGACTATATATAAGGATAAGAAGCATATGGGATATCCACATCATCTTCTCTCAATGTACCCTCTGACAAACGCCAAAGTCCCGCCTTATACCAAGATGAAAACGAGAAAACGAACACCGCATGAATTCCCCTTTCCCGTTTGTACCCAGGCGATAAATTGCAACGATTGGTCCAGTGGACGAACAATGTGAACTTCATCGTCGCCGATAAAATCGTTTAAAAATGGGAATATTACGTTCCACACACCATTGTTGACGCATGGTTAGTGTCGCGGTACGGAAACGTTCCTCTAAGTCCGGATTGTGAGGCAGAAGCAAGGGGTGTTCGGCCACCAGCCGGTCCACAAATTCCGGATATCCCACCACGTCGGTTTCGAAACGAATAATGCCCCCAGACTTCAATTTACGCGCCAGCACGTCGATGAACCAGGGGCTGAAGATACGCTTCGCTTGGTGCTTAGGTCGCCACCAAGGATCGGGCATGAGAATGTGGAATACTTCAATACTCTCGTCGGGCACAACCTCGGGAATAGTCACCCTCGCATCGTCGTCACTGACCCACAGGTTCATCAGCCCACGTTTTGTCAACTTCCGATATATCTTGTTCGCGTACTTCCAGCGCACTTCAAAGGCGAGAAAGTGGCGGTCTGGATGATGTTGAGCCCAATCCACAATAAAATGTCCACTTCCCGCGCCGATCTCGATCTCCGCCGGGGCCTCGGTCAAGAATGTCACCAACCGTTGACGATGTTCTTCCGAGGATTGTCCCAAACGAAACCAAGGAGCCGGTTCCTCCGGTATGGGATGCACCCAACGGGGACGGCGGCGAGGATCCCCGCCGATTAACCCCTTCCCCTCCTTCTGCGCTTCCCACACCTTTCGCAAACGCGCCTCATCAATCTCCAGCACGCCCTTTCCGCGTCGTATTTCCCGTCCCATGCGTTTGCCCCTCTCATTCGTTGTTATAGACCAATTTCAGCAATTTCCACGTTCCGTGCTCCTTGCGCAATTCCCATCGGTCTCCCCCGGGTGCGACCTCCTGCCCGATGCGGGTGGTACTTGTCACCACAGCCCTCCCCCCCTCTATGTGGACGGCCACATCCGGGTGCTCGACGAGGCCAGGGTTACCCGGGAAGACCAGATGAACGTATCGTTGGTAAATGGCCGTTTTTCCCGACCATACAATGTCATCTGTTGGATCGTCAGGCGTATGACGCGCATCGCGGACTTCTCCCTCTTCCGCCCATAATGACATGAGAAGCTCGATGTCCTGCGTCTGCACGCCACGGGCCTCCGCGTTGAGCACGGCTCGGATGGCCGCTTCATCCGGTAGGCCCCAGCCGACCGGCGTGGGCGTCGGTGTACCCGAGGGCAGATTGGCCCCCCTACAGCCGGCCAGGGCCAAGATGATCAGGCCCAGCAGAACGAAGATGCGTTGCCGATGCATGGAATAGACTCCCTCTTTGACGGGTTCCTTTATGCGCGTTATACTACATGGAGATAGGCTCGCAAAGCAAACTTGTGTTGTCATCACATAATACATGGATGAAACTCTGCGAATGGGGGGGCGGTATCTGTGCAGATGGCTCCATTCGGGCACATAGAGTTCCCTAACGGAACCGCCATTTCTCTCAGATGGATGCCTGACGGAGCAGAAGTCTCCTGGCGGATTGTGGGGTGATATTCGTTTGCAACACGGTGAGGAAGGTCAAACGATGAGTCTCTTACGCGTTGTCACCGTCTTCGATCAAGATAGTGCGGTTTTGCGTCAAAAGGCCCGCAAGATCAAACGCTTCGGGCCGGAATTGGCCAAATTGGCCCAGGATATGTTGGAAACTATGCACGCGTCCAACGGCATTGGTTTGGCAGCCCCGCAGGTTGGCCTGTCCATCCGCCTCTTCGTCGTTGAGATTCCCCAAGAAGAGGGCAATCCACAGAGCGGTAAGCCTTACGTCTTCGTCAACCCGAAGATCATCCGCAAAAGCCATGAAGAAGTCCTGGGCGAAGAAGGGTGTCTGTCCATCCCGGGTATTTACGGGGATGTGTGGCGGGCGGCAGAAGTGATCGTGCGAGCCCAGGATCCTTACGGTAAGGAGTTCAAAATGCGGGCTCGAGATCTTCTGGCCCGTGTGATTCTGCACGAATACGATCATTTAGAGGGTATTCTGTTCATCGATTACATCGGTGACCCTGCTCAGCTACGACAATATGTAGAAAAGGACGGTGAACTCGTAGCCCAACCGGCTCGTTTCCCCGCCCACCTCATTCGCCCTAGGCGTGAGCCGGTGCCGGTGCGCTGATGTATCGGTCCATCATGCCTGTTCGGCCGGTGGGCCGATACATCGCGTTTTGTTCGCCGATCTGCATTGTCGGTTCAATATGGTATGGACAAAGAGGCGTGTTGGATTTGTGGAAAACCCGCGGTTACAACGTGCCGTCAATGTGGACAACCGGTTTGTGCCGAGCACCTGAAACCCATTCCTGAACCGTATGTCCACATCTTTGGGCCGGACGCGTGCGAACGTTGCGTGGAGAAAACGTTAGACGACATTGCCCGCATGGAAAAGCACCGGCAGCGGCGTCAGGTGAAAGCCGTGCGCGACCCCGATGTCGAGGAACGAACCTGTGCTTTTGATGGGCGGGTGTTCAACGTTGTCCTCCCCAGGTGTAATGTGTGTGGCCGCCGTTTCTGTCCGGAACATGGTGTTCGATATCGACGCAAACTCCCCATTGGAAGTCCGGAAGGCTTCACATCTACGTATTATTGGGAGTACGAGAATCGGTGCCAAGATCACCCCCTTCGATTCTGGCGGTTGCGCAAATGGGAAAAGATCGAGCGTTGGGAAGATCTTGAAGAGACATAGATAGCAGAGGAGCATGTTTGTTTTACACGGAACATGGTTTGAGGATACATTCTACATCTGGGGGGAACACTATCGCCCTGAAGTGCGTCGTCGCGGTCGTCCGGCCGAACCGCGACCAGACCGGCCCCTAAAACATCCCTACGCGGCCACCACAGATATCTTGTTGCGAATCTTACAGAAAGTTATCGGCCGTTCCTTCCCCGAGCCTCGAGAAAGCCGTTTACACATATTACTCCCCTCGGACGCCCGAATGCCTGCTCCGTCCAAGGAACTCGGCCACGCGCCCGGAAATTCTGTTCAACCCGACCGTTTGGGCCTGTGGTGGGTTCCCGCGTTGGCCTGGTCACCGGAGCCGTCTTTAGACGTGCTCCTCTCCATCCCGTTGCACCTTATCGGCCCGCGGCCCGGCATTCTCCTGGGCACGGATCTCCGCTACTGGGCCCACGTAGCCTACCTTCTGTTGAACATCATTGCCGGCCAATATTACGTGCCTTTCGTCGAGCCGGAGGGAGAACACTTGCATGCCCAATGGCGTCCTTGGCTGGAAGGGGAAGCCGTCTTCCGGCAATTTACCGCGTTCATCCAGGCTATGCCGCCGGTGTGCCGGGCCGCTCGACGCCCTCACGGGACCTGGACAGAACCTTCAGCCAGGGCCCTGTTGACACAGGTGCTCACCACCTGGCTCGATCGGGTGTTGCGCTCGTGGAGCATGCAGGCACAAATATTCCCA
>CAYPUG010000009.1:0-40587 GCA_964413905.1 uncultured Anaerolineae bacterium
TCAAACTTCTGCTTGCTCATGGTCCTTTCCCTCCTTTGTCCTCACGTTCAGCACGGATCTGTCCCCGCCATCCGGCCATATCCGATCCGTTCTTAAATGCGTGGGACATTATCCGCGGTGCGAATACAATGATGAATTACACCCAAACACGTAAAAACACGCTTGCAGGGCGCGCTTCACCTCTGCCCCGCAAGCGTTTTCCTAAAGCCCACGACCGGATTTGAACCGGTGACCTACGCCTTACCAAGGCGTTGCTCTGCCTCCTGAGCTACGTGGGCATGCGATGCCCGGCCGCCCACGGCGACCGGGCACTTGGTGGGCCGGGCTGGACTCGAACCAGCGAAGGCATACGCCAGCGGATTTACAGTCCGCCCCCTTTGCCGCTCGGGACACCGACCCACAGTTCAGGGCATTGCCCCCGCTTAGAGCCGACGGTCGGACTCGAACCGACAACCGTCCGCTTACAAGGCGGATGCTCTGCCGATTGAGCTACGTCGGCACGTTCACCGATATATTATACGCAAGTTATTATGTACGTCAAACTCAGACGTCTACAAGTTCGACCTTCGGATTGACCGATAACACGCCGCGAATGAAACTTGGCCACAGCAAAGTGCCGATGAGAAACACCACCCAAAGCGGAAGGGAGTATATGTAGGGCCACGCGGCCTGTCAAATTCACTCCTGAATCCGGCCCGAGGCCGTCCCCTCCCGGAACAAGAGACCAAAAAACGCCTCAACCGTGGGTAGAGTAATCCACCGACCCCACACCACTCGCTGCAAACGCTCCCGCGGCACCAGGATGCCCAAACTGTTGCTGTCCACCCCGCCCGTCGAAATGTGCTGAAACCGCCCCCGGTGTAAAAAGGCCCGGAGGGAAGACACCGGCGCCAAAAACGCTTCCTCCCCGTGCTCCCCGATAACATGACACCAGTAATCGGCCCGGGTGACTGCGATGCCGGAAGCCATCCGCCGTCGCGTGTTCTGCACCTCAAAGTACAGATTCCCGGTCTCCCCGGCGCGCTTATCCCACTTCACTTCGACGGTGAACCGACGACCTGTAGTATCGATTACGCTCAAATCGTACGCTTGGCCGTTATATCCCAGGCGCACATGGTCTCCCTGGAGCATAAAGTAAAGCGCAACCCGCAATTCGTTAAAGTGCCCCTCCCGCAACTGGTAAGCAAACTGCTCTGGCGTGTTCAACCGCTTCTTGACCATGCACGCTCACCCCACACGTGCTTTTGCCGCGACACGTTGTCGCCGCACCTCGTACAAGGCCAAAGCCCCGGCCGTCGCCGCGTTCAAAGAAGAGGTCTTCCCCCACATGGGTATGCGAACCACCCCATCACTCCGCTCTCGGAGCAAGCGACTCACGCCCTCTCCCTCACTTCCGACAATGATGCCCACCGGCCCGGTCCAATCCACGTCCCAGAACACAGGGGCCTGGGGAGCGCTCTCCAGAGCATACACCCACATGCCCGCTTCTTGAAGCATTTCCACCACACGGGCCAGATTAGTCACCAAGGAGACGGATAAAAATTCCACCGCGCCCGCGGACGCGTTCACCACCGCGGGGGTCACAAGAGCCGCACGGCGTTTGGGAATCACCGCGACCGTTACACCGGCTATTTCTGCCGTGCGCAGCAAGTTCCCTACATTTTGCGGATCCTGCAGGTGATCCAACACCAAAACCAGTGCGTCCTCACCCGCGTCCTCCACCCGTTGGAGTAAGTCGATTTCGTCCAGGTACGGATACGCGTCCGTCAACAAGGCCACACCTTGGTGTCCGCCGGCTCCGGTCCGACGGGCGATTTCGCTGCGGGGCACATAAGCCACTTCACATCCACGCGCTGCAGCCTCGCCCATAATATCGCCAAGAATGCCTTTCGCTACGGTCCCTTGGGCGATAAGGAGCGCATGACAGGGACGGCGAGCGGCGCGCAACACGGCCAGGACCGCTTGTCGCCCATATATCCACTCCCGAGGCATAGGCATGCCCTCCTCAATTAACGGGCCCAACGCCAGGTAGTACCTTGGGGTGAGTCTTCCAGGACCACGCCCAATTCGGCCAGGCGATCGCGAATCCGATCGGCCAAGGCCCATTGCTTTTGTTTACGCAGTTCTGAGCGCACCGCGACCAACGTTTCAATAAAGGGTTCCGCGTCCGCGGCTTTCACCTCTTCCTTTAATTCCAATCCTAAGGTATGGGTGAGTTCTAAGAAGGTCGCCTGCGCCTGGGCAAAGGGTTCGCCGCCCACACCCGCATCCCGGGCCGTGTTGATGGCCCGCACCAGGGTGAAAATGTGTCCCAGAGCGCCCGCGGTGTTAAAGTCATCATCCATGGCTGCCATGAAATCGGCACGGACCCGCCGGACATGCTCGCGCAGCGCGGTCACCGCGTCCCCTTCCTCCACATTCCCTCGCGGAGGACGCAACGCGCCTCGCAGGCGTTGCAGGGCCCGCTCCGCGTCCGCGACGGCCTCGTCGTCAAACCCTAAAGGCTTTCGATAATGGGAAGAAAGGACAAGCAAGCGGAGCACATCTCCTTCGTGTGCGGCTAAGAAGTCATCAATGGTCACCAGGTTGCCCAGGGATTTGGACATTTTCTCCCCGCGCAACTGAAGCATGCCGTTATGAAGCCAATAACGGGCAAAAGGCGCTTTGCCCGTAAACGCTTCGGACTGGGCTATCTCGTTCTCGTGATGGGGGAAGATGAGATCGCTCCCCCCGCCGTGAATGTCAATCTGTTCGCCCAGGAAGTAATGCACCATGGCCGAACATTCAATATGCCAACCGGGACGACCTTTACCCCACGGACTCTCCCACCAAGGTTCACCGGGCTTGGCCGCTTTCCACAGCGCAAAATCCAGTGGATCCTCCTTGCGTTCATCCACCTCAATGCGTGCACCGGCCCGCATCTCATCGGGATGGCGGCCGGAGAGTTTGCCGTAATCCTTGAACTTGCGCACCCGGTAGTACACATCCCCGTCCACCACGTACGCGTATCCCTTCTCAATGAGCGTCTGAACAATGTGAATGATCTGCGGAATGACCAAACTCACGCGTGGGTAATAGTGCGCGGGCAACAGGTTGAGCGCGCGCACATGTTCAAACCACTCATCAATGTACTTCTGGGCCAAGTCAAAGGGGTCAACGCCCAAATCACGGGAACGGTTAATAATTTTATCGTCCACGTCTGTAAAGTTCATCACGTGCACCACGCGATACCCGCGGAACTGCAAATATCGACGGATGACGTCGAATACCAGCGCGGACATAGCATGCCCGATGTGAGCCTTATCGTACACCGTTGGGCCACAAACGTACATCCGCACCCACGGTGGATCCATGGGTTCAAAGGGTTCCAACCGACGTGTTAGAGTGTTATACACGTGCAACGTCATCGACGCCCTCCTCGTGTTCCTTGTAATAGAGTGGCTCATTAACTGATAAAACTCCACCCATCACACACGGGATTCCTTGCTTCCGTTCCCGGAGGGATGTTGTTCCTCCGGCACCGCGAAAATCATACGTCCGGCCGACGTTTGCAACACTTTGGTCACAGTTACATGCACAGTCTGGCCGATGTAGCGCTTCCCGTCCTGGACCACGACCATGGTCCCATCGTCCAAGTAGCCCACACCTTGTCCCGGTTCCTTACCTTCTTGGATAAGGCGAATATCCAGGGACTCTCCAGGGAGCAGGACCGTCTTTACCGCGTTGGCCAGTTCGTTGATGTTCAGGACCGTTACGTTCTGCAAGGTCGCCACCCGGTTCAAATTATAATCATTGGTCAGAATGGGACATCCCAGACGTTTGGCCAGGCGCAGGAGTTTTTCATCCACCTGCTTGACCTCGTTCACATCATCCTCGATAATCTCCAACGTTACCCAACGTCCATCCTGGAGTGTGTGCAAAATCTCCAAGCCCCTCCGCCCTCGATTTCGGCGTAAGGGGTCGCCGGAATCCGCGATGTATTGCAATTCATTCAGCACAAAGCGAGGTACGAGCAGGGGGCCGGGGAGGAAGCCGGTGCGCACAATGTCCGCAATGCGCCCGTCTATAATGACGCTGGTGTCCAACAACACCGGCATAGGGCCCCACCGCTTACCTGTATTCTTAGGGGACAGACGAAATCCCCGCTGGCGCCACAATTCCAGGAGATCCCGATACCGCAAAACCGCGGCCACAATGCCCAGGTAAGCGAAGATAATCGCGGCGACCAGGGGAAGGATAGGACCAAACGGGGAGGGCAAGCGGCTTAAAGGAACGGCCAAGATGGCCGAGATGAGCAAACCAATGATCAGACCAACACTGCCCGCGATCAAATCGGTCAAAGGGACATTCCTCAACCAGGAAACCGCGGCTTGGGCCGGACGAATGGTCATGTAGGGAAACACCACATACCCCACCAGGGCCCCCAACGCTGCCAGGGGAACCCCCCATCGCAAGAATTCTATATCGGTCCAAACCGAGGGGACGCCGGGAATCCAAAAAGCCACTTCCCAGCCGACCACCCCGCCGAGTAACAAACCTATCAACCGCGCTGCACGACGATACATGATAAGTCCTCCGAATAAAAAGAATGAAATAAATAAAACCGGTGCGCGACGGCCTGCATGCCCCAAAGGCTGGCTTGCACATGATGCAGTTTTGTCAGCTTATGATGAACGGTCCATAGACGCCTCCTCCGAGTGAAGGGCAGGCTGCGCCAACGCCTGTTGTGCACCAAACGCGTAAATCGTGTGAGGTGCAGCCTCAACCGCCGCTTCAAAGTGTTGACGCGCCACCTGGTTCTCTCCTTGCCGTCGGGCAATAATGCCCAGGTTATAATGAATGGCGGCCACGTGCTTCGGCGAGAACCCGACCTGTTCTCGTGCTGCCAGGAGGCGCTCCAACGTGCGTCGCGCCTTCTCCACATGTCCCAAACGGAAAAGCACAACAGCCCGGTTCATCTCCGCAAGGGCACGAGTCAACGCGTCAGGATGCAAGTGTACGGCCAAATCATACGCGATTAAACTGTCCCGATAACGGCCTCGGGCCGAGAGAAAATTCCCCACATCCGTCAGCCATCGTCCCCGCAACGTGACCATGTACAGGATGAAAAAGAACAATATCGGGTTCACACGATAGCCCAACCGGACCAGCCCAATCGCTCCCCCCGTAATCACAAGGCCTTCCACGGCAAATCGCAGAGACAAAGGTTCCTGGCGAGTTTTAGAGAGAAAGCCGAACAAACCGATGAACGCAAGACCCACAAAGGCTATCAATTGAGTTAACGATATAGAGAGCCACATCGTTCCCCGCCCTTAATGAGAATACAGAAGTTGATTCCCTGGTTTTGGCTTCTTGGCAAAGTTAGTATACAATTTTTGGCCCAGAAAAAGCGAGCGCGCCAAATTCCTGACCGCACGCATGTAATATATTACCATATCCTCATCAACTACCCTAGTACTCCGTAAACCATAGAACAACGAATGAACATGGCCACCAAGTGGACGAAGGTCTGTCTTCGCCCACTTGGAACCGTGCAGGTGATTCAATCCGGCAATACCGGGCTCCCCTACGGAGCCGCCTTGTCTCTCAGATGATGCTTGCCGGTGTACACATGTAACTCTCAGGAGGTGGGAGAAGGAACCATGCCGATTTACGAATACGTGTGCTTGGACTGTGGACGCCGGGTGAGCCTGTTCTTCCGCACGTTTAGCGAAGCGGAAGCCGCAACGCCGACCTGCCCCCGCTGTGGCTCCACGCGTCTCATCCGACGCGTCTCCCGCGTTGCGGTGGTACGATCCGAGGAGAGCCGCCTGGAATCCATGCTGGACGCAGACTTCTTAGGCGATTTGGACGAAAACGACCCGCGATCGCTGGCCCGCTTCATGCGACGCATGAGCGATGAACTCGGGGAAGACCTGGGAGACGAATTCGAGGAAGTGGTAGAACGCCTGGAGGCCGGAGAGAGTCCAGAAGAGATTGAGAAACACATGCCCGAACTTGCAGGTGAGGACTTGGGCGACGAAGGTGAAAGCAGCACAGAGGCCGCAAGTACAGAGGACGTGTGAGGGCCGAAGCTCACGGACGCAGTCCGAGCCGCCGCGCAACGCGCGTCCGAATCACCCGATGCAGTGTGGGTACAGGATGTCGCCCATCCAGAATGACCCATCGCTTTCGGTCTTCGGCGGCTAAACGAAGATATCCTGCACGGACCCGTTCGTGATATTCCACCACTTCCTCCTCCATCCGATTCCAATCGTCCTCGCCTTCCCCGTCCCGTTTACGCATCAACCCCACTTCGACGGGCACATCCAAAAGAAAAGTAAGATCCGGCACCAGACCTCCGGTAGCGAACCGGGTGACCACCCGCAACATCTCCAGGTCTACCCCCCGACCGTAGCCTTGATACGCGTAGGTAGAATCCGCGTACCGATCACACACAACCACGCCCCCTCGTTCCAAATGGGGCTTAATCACCTGCCGCACCAACTGCGCGCGGGATGCGGAAAAGAGGAGAACTTCCGTCTCCGGTACCATATCCCGATGTCCGGGATCCAGCAGAACCTCGCGGATACGATCACCAATGGGCGTACCACCGGGCTCACGGGTGAACAGCACATCCACACCCCGTTGGCGTAACCACTCGACCAACAGTCGTGCTTGAGTGCTCTTACCGCTGCCTTCCGGTCCTTCAAACGTAATGAACAGGCTCACCGTGTCTCCTCCACCACAGAAGTAAAGAAATTCGCAGCCATTACGTCACCCTCACGGTAATGGCTGCGAAGGGAAGTCCTCGCGAGATCGTCAGGCACACCCGAGGACAAACATGCCCCCCTCAGATAGGACCGACCGAAGACGCCGGTTGCTCCGCCGGCCTTTATTCCCGATAGATGCGCACACGTCGCTGGGGCTCGCGACCGTAACTGTGTGAAATCAGATTGTACGACCGAGCCAATTCGTGTTGCAGTTTGCGAATCTCCGGAGATGCGGGGCGGAGTTCCACGACCGGCGCACCGGCCAGGACCTTTTGGATAGCCTCCTCGGCTTCGGCCAGGGCCTCCGCCACCGGATCCTTATCCACGCTCTGGGAAAGCGCGAAGAGATCCGCGAGGATGTTCTCCATCTGCGTCACCGTGTTGGAACGCAGCACGTAGATGGGCACACCTCGACGCTCCGCCTCGGCAATGGGCTGAGGCCGCTTGCGGAAATAATTCTTCAGCGTGAGCACAATATCGGCCAATCGTAATTCATCTACTAATTCCACGGGCACGCCGAGATTCCGCGCGGCCTGGCGCAACCGGTTCTGTCCTACACCGTAAGGGAATACGTGGAGCGTGCGGGGCCCACTCCGAGCTGCGGGAACGACCTCCGGCTGCCCCCGACGTCCTTGGCGCACGTCCTGGGCGGTCACCGCGCTTTTCTCCACGTGGATTTTTCCTTCCTCATCCCGGTAGCGCACTTCGGGGGTCAAAGTACGACCTCGCAACAGCGCGTCTACGGCCTCGGCAACATCGTGATGGACCACTAAGTGATTCCGGTCTTTGATCTCGATGAGCACATCAAAAGTAGGCGGTGCACGACGTTCTAAGACGGTTTTTTGGGTGCCACGCCGTCGGGCCTCTTCGTCACTGAGGGTCACACTCTCCACGCCGCCCACCAGGTCGGAGAGCGTCGGGTTCATCAAGAGGTTTTCCAGCGTGTTTCCATGGGCCGTACCGATCAATTGCACACCACGCTCGGCAATCGTACGCGCAGCGATCGCCTCCAACTCACGGCCGATCTCGTCGATAATGATGACCTCGGGCATGTGATTCTCCACCGCCTCAATCATCACTTCATGCTGAAGGGCCGGAGTGGCCACCTGCATCCGTCGGGCCCGTCCAATAGCCGGGTGAGGGATGTCTCCATCCCCGCCGATTTCGTTGGAGGTATCCACAATCACCACGCGCTTCTTTTCGGCCAGAACACGAGCCGCCTCGCGCAGGAGGGTGGTCTTACCCACGCCCGGTCGACCCAGCAAAAGCACGTTCTTCCCGGACTCAATAATATCCTGAATGATATCGATGGTCCCGTAGACGGCCCGCCCCACGCGACACGTCAGGCCTACAATCTTCCCCTGCCGGTTGCGAATGCAGGAAATACGATGCAGGGTCCGTTCGATGCCCGCGCGGTTATCCGCGGTGAACTCCCCAATCCGACTCACCACGTATTCAATGTCTTCCTGGGTGATTTCCCGGTCACTGAGCCGATACTCACCATCCGTATATCGGGCTTCTGGTACCCGTCCCAGGTCCATCACAATTTCCAACAAGTCGTCCGCCTTGTTGGCTTCCCGCAGGGCCTGGGCGATATCGGGCGGTAACACCGCCAACAGAGCGTCCAAATCGTCTGTAATTCGCGTTGTCTCTACCATCATATGCGTCTCATATTCCGTGTTCAGGCGCACGGTCGCCATAGGTTTCAAAATGTCGTTACCTCATTCTATATGTAAATACGGTGACACGAACGAAAAAGTTCCTGTCACCCGGTTTCCTCTCGATTTTGGAATCGAGTAAACGCGGGGTTCCCCCCCACCTCCAACAGGGAAACAGCCGTCTGCGGAACCATTTCATCCGCGCGCAGCGGAACGGCCAGGTGTCGCACTAACCACAGGATCTCGGCCACGGGTTGCGCTCCACGACGGTTCAACGGCTCCCGCACACCGCCCTGATACTCAGGGACGGCCACGTATATGGGGCGCTTACGGTCGGCCCGGGCGGCCAATTGTAGCCCGTATGCGACAAACGCGTCCGCCTCATCCCGCACATCAGGAGAGAGAAGATACCGTACCCATCGCCCTTTGCGCCCAACCCGCAGGGATATGGCCCCGTGCAAGTCGTTTCCCCACTCCCACACGAACACTCGACGATCCGCTTCGGACGCCCACACGTAGGGCATCTCGGTCCCGTTGTTGGTGGTCAGACCTTCGGCCGCCAGGACGACTTGGGGGATCACCTGCCGCCAAAGACGTCGGAAATCCCACGCATCGGCAGGGATACGCGGCCGTACCCGGCCCGGGAGATGGACGGTTTCCGCTTCAGGAGAGGGAACCTGATACACGGTCTCCTTGCAATATAGCCGAAACCCTTCACTTTGGAGCACATCGAGCAGCGCGCAATCAGGCGACGGGGCTGCATACAAGCGATACACCCCCTGATGCATGGCATCGCGAACGGCAAAGCGGATTAATGCCTCCCAATGGGCGAACGTCTCGACCTCCCGCAGTCCCCGGGAAGCAGCAAACGCGATATCCCATTCCGGACGTTCGCGACGCCGAACCGTTTGCAATAAGTACGTGAGCCCGGCAGACGTGTAGCCCACGTACGTGCGGGATTCTCCCCCAAACCACGCCCGCACCGCCTGACGCACGGGCGCATAACCGGCCACTAAATGTTCTTCTAACACCAGAGGAACCCCGTGGGATTGCAGACGATACACGTCCACCAGGTGACGCAATTTAAACGTGCGAATGGACAGGACGTCCGTTGTCAATAGACCTCCATCCTATTATACTGGACCTGTAACTTGATCGGCATATGGCACATATAAACCTATTTAGAATCTATGACCCTGATTGTCAATGGGCCGACACATCGCGTTTTATGTACCCTCACGTCAAGGAAGAGGAGCCGTTGATTAGCCTCCTGCTCCCGATTTTCTACGTTCATTATAACACAAATGGAAGAGATCCGCTAAACCGAGATCGTGCTTTTCGATGAATGAACTTTCTCATGCGGTCGTCCAATGTTCCGTTGACACCTGTTTTCCCCACTTTCTATCCGGGACCAAAGCGCACTATACTCCATATATCCATACTTCATCTACGGAGCGGAGCAACCGTCATGTACGGGGCCATTGAAGCAGGCGGAACGAAATTCGTGTGTGCGGTGGGCACCGGACCGGAAAACCTCCAACAACGCGCCCAATTTCCCACACGCACGCCAGACGAGACCCTACCACGTGTCATCGAGTTCTTTACTCCCTACCTTTCGCATCTCAAAGCGCTCGGCGTGGGCACGTTTGGGCCGGTAGAGGTCCACCCAACATCGCCCCAATACGGAACCATTACATCCACGCCTAAACCCGGTTGGCAACATTTCAACATCCGGAAAGCACTGGAACGCGCACTACACGTGCCTGTCTACGTGGAAACCGATGTGAACGTGGCCGCGCTGGGGGAACATCGGTGGGGGGCAGCCCAAGGATTGCACACGTTTGTGTACATCACCGTGGGCACCGGCATCGGTGGAGGCGCGTTGGTGGAAGGGCGCTTATTACACGGCCTCATGCACCCGGAAATGGGCCACATGCGCATCCCTCACGACCGAGCACGCGACCCGTTCCCAGGCCATTGCCCGTTCCACGGGGATTGCCTTGAAGGGCTGGCCTCGGGCCCGGCACTCGCAGCAAGGTGGCATGCGGACCCGGCCACCTTGCCCCCGGACCATCCGGCGTGGGATCTCGAAGCCCACTATCTGGCGTTGGCCGTGGTAAACCTGGTGACCCTTTTGGCTCCACAGCGCATCATTCTGGGGGGAGGAGTCATGCACCAACGGCACCTCTTCCCGAGAATTCGTGAAAAAGCCGCGCGTATGCTCGCCCATTACATCGAGCCTTTAGCTTCGGATACGGCATGGGAGACGTACATCGTACCGCCCGCACTGGGAGACAACGCGGGCATCCTCGGCGCACTCGCCTTAGCCCAAAGGGAGGCCACAAGTTGACGTCCCGCGCGTTTTGCCCCTCACCCTGCACAGAGTACCCACGTGTGCTCTCCATCAAAGAGCGCCGGCCAGCCCTGACCGCACAGGGACCGATCCTCCCAGGGGAGGCCCCTACCCTCATCGGGAGAGCACGCGACGACCAAAGCGGGGGTGTGGGGCCGGGATTGATCGCATCGACGCCAGGTGGGACGTATCACCAGGGGCAAATTATCGAAGAGGAGATGAATGTGAGCAAAGTAGGCCACCCCGGTCTCTAACCCTAAGACGTCTCGGTAAAAGCGCACAGATGCCGAAACATCCCGCGTGTAGAGGGAGACCTCAAACATGCCCACAACATGGGGGGGCGCGCTAGGAGGGGAGGGGGGCTCGGGGATGCGAGCCCCACGCTCCCACGTCTCTACGTTCAGGGGTTGAACTAATTCCACCGGATGGCCATCCGAATCCAAGAAGATAAAACGCGCCAGGCCGGGCACGATCTCTTCAAAGACGACAGGACGCTTCAACCTCTTGATCCACGCTTTGGCCTGGGCAATATCTTTCACCTCCAGAACGGGGACAATACCGTGAGGCCCCCGGGCCCGACAGGGGGGCCGAGGAGTACACAGGTGCCAACGGAAGCCGTCCGGCAGGAGAAGCGCTCCCTCGTCTGAGCCTATCCCCAACGCCTCTTGGTAAAAAGCAGATATTTGCTCCGTATCGTTCACCCACCACAGTAAGGATGTCAGATGCATAGTGCGTAATTCCCTTTCAGCACCTCTATGGGCTCGATAGATAAAAACACTACGCGCGTCTTCCTAAAGCCGTGGGAATGGGTACAGGTCTCTCACTCGCCCACCACCTGCACAATGATTTCCCGTCTACGGGGGCGGTTATCAAAGTCGATAAACGTGATTTGTTGCCAAGTGCCTAAAAGCAGACGCCCCTCGCGTAGGGGCACGGTCAACGAGGGACCCAGTAAAGCCGCGCGCACGTGCGCATACCCATTCCCATCGCCCCAACGCAAGTTGTGCTGATAATCTCGGTCCTCAGGAGCGATCTCATCAAAAAGACGTTTGAGGTCGGCCAGAGCACCGCTCTCAAATTCAATTGTAGTCACCCCACTGGTAGAACTGGGACAAAAAACGGTTACAATCCCATCTCGCACACCGGATTGTCGCACGATGTCTCTGACCTGAGGGGTAATATCATGCATATCCGTGTGTCCCTTGGTGGAAAGGCGGATGGTTCCTGTGTAAATCATAGCACCTCCTTTCCTTTCGACGCGTTGTCGGTGGCAAGAGATTCTACCACGGCTTCCCATTCTTCCCACAGTGCGTCCAGACGCCGTTGAACGGCCTCGTATTCCTCGCTCAAACGCTGTATTCGCTCCACATCCTGGATTTCACCGGCCCGACCGATGGCTTCCCCCAACGTGTGCAAGCGCTCTTCCAACCGGGCGATGGTGTCCTCAATGGTCTGACGACGCGCTTGGACGCGTTCTTGCGCCTTACGCGCGCGGCGTTCTGCTTTACGCCGTTCCCATGCTTCGCGCCGGGAACGCTCCTCTTGAGAAGGTTCATCCGGCCGCCCACGCCGATCATCCCGCCAACGCACGTACGCATCCCACCCGCCCAGCAAAGGGTGCACCCATCCGTTCTCAAGAGCCCAGATGTGAGTGGCCAACGCCTGGATGAGGTAGCGGTCGTGACTGACAAAGATGATGGTGCCGGGGAAATCTTGCAGCACGTGCTGCAACACCTCCTGAGAGGGAATGTCCAGGTGATTGGTCGGCTCATCAAGAAGCAACGTGTTCGGTCTTCGCACCGCAAGAAGGGCCAGAACCACACGCGTACGCTGACCACCGCTGAGATCACGAATGCGTTTGAACACATCATCACCGTGGAAAAGGAAACGACCCAACAGCGTACGAGCCTCTTCAATGTCCATATGACGTTTTGCAGCGAGGAGGGTATCCAAAACGGTGGAATCCGGATCCAAATCGGAGTGGGTTTGTGAGATGGCTCCCACACGCACCCCCGTCCCCCGACGTACAGTCCCGGCCAAGGGCTCTAACTCGCCCAAGAGAGTACGGAGAAGGGTGGTTTTACCCACGCCGTTGGGACCGACAATAGCCACGCGCTCGCCTCGGCGAACGGTCAGGTCGGGCACGCGAAGAAGTGGCCGGGTCGGATCATAGCCGATGACCAGATCTCGCGTCTGGTAAACGATCTCGCCGCTGGGGAAACGCGGTGTGATGCGCACGCGAATACGACGGTGCTCCCGGGGACGCTCAACGGCTTCGGTCTCGAGAAAGCGCCGAAGCCGAGTGCGACGACCTTGGGCTTCCTTGCTGCGCTGTCCCGCGATGTGACGACGGATAAACTCCTCGGTACGGCGAATGTACTCTTGCTGTTGTTCCCACAACTTCATGCGCGCGCGGAATCGTTCTTCTCGTTGACGGAGGTATGCACTGTAATTACCACGATAAGTTTCAAGCCGACCAAAACCGAGCTCCCAGATGCGATGGGTCACCTTGTCCAGAAAGTAACGGTCATGCGCGATAACGATGAGACCCCCCTTAAAATCGTTGAGCCAAGTTTCCAGCCACTCAATCGCGGCAAGATCCAGATGATTGGTGGGTTCATCCAGAAGCAGAAGGTCGGGATCTTCGAGAAGAAGCCGGGCCAACAGCGCTCGGGTCCTTTGACCGCCGCTCAAGTGGTTCGCGGGCATCGCGTACTGCTCGGCGCGAAACCCCAAGCCGTTAAGCACGGATTTAATCCGCGCTTCGTAAGTGTAGCCCCCACGGCGCTCGAACTCCTCCTGAAGTGCGCTAAACGCGCGCATGGCCTCCTCATCGCCCTGAGCCATCCGGTCGGCTAGGTGGGACAGATCGGCCTCCATCTTCCGCAAATCGGCCACTGCGTCCAGCATCATGTCCCACAAAGTGCGGTCTGTGAGATCGGGCGGATCTTGGGGGAGGTAGCCGATGCGCAGATCGCGCACACGATCCACCGTCCCTGAAGAGGGAACCTCCAAACCTGCGATGATGCGGAGGAGCGTGCTTTTGCCCTCGCCGTTGGGCCCCACCAAACCAATGCGATCTCCCACTTCCACACGGAAGGAGAGCCCCTCGAACACATCGTGACCGCCGTAATATTTGCCGATAGTATGAGCAACAATGAGTGACATGGGCACAATTGTAGCAAAAGGGAATTTTCCCCGATCATTCCACATTCTGGGCATTCGGGGAAAATTGTGAACTATGGAGGGCAGAGTCCCAAGTGAGCGACATATCGCATTACGTATTTTGGCGTCAAGGAGCGGTTGCGAAAGTGCATTCCTCATCCCGGCCTTCGCTACGAACGACGGTGGACCGCCAAAATGAACTGGCGCACCAAAATCGTTGTAAAGGCCGCCCAATAGGCCGGAAGAAGCAACAACAAGATGGGCAATAACACGCTCAAAAGGGTAATTACCGCCAGAAGCAGCGCCGCGACCAGTGTGTGAACAGGATAAAGTAACACCAGGTACAGGGCGTTACGGAACAAAATGAGCACACGAGATTCATCTTGGACGGCCATAACCGCCCACAAGTAGACGTTCGTCAATCCCCATACCAATAGGAGCCAGATAAAAGCCACGCTCACATAACGCCATCCCCCGCCCAAACGCCCGTAGAAAAGTACGTTGGCGAACAACACTCCACCTGAGAACAAAGAAAGGCCGGCCAACTTCCACGAAGTCCGAAACGCGGCACGCCACTCCTCCCTCCACAACCCCACATGGATAGCCCGCCCCTCTGCAGCCCGTCGTAGGACCTCGTGTAAGGCAGCCAAAGCGGGAGGGCCGGGGAGAATCAACAGAAGAGACAACCACGTCAGAAGAGATATGGCCACCAAAGGAAACAATTCCTCATATACCACTTTGGCTGCCAACCAGGCAATGACCAGCGGATTCGTGCCTTCATACCGGTGTACCATGTATACCCCCCATTGTGAGAGGAAATGTATCCCGTTTTCATACCTCTTCATACCGCTGGGCCCATTATAAGGAAAATTCTACAAGGGACCATTCCACGAAGCAGCGCGCCCCATTCTCAATGACCGGCAAAACTTTGTGTACGTGCGTTGGCTTCAAGAGAAGGGGAAATGTCGCCCCTGTGCCAAGGTACATAAAACGCGATGGCCGCTCAATCAGACGTCTCCGCACGGGGCCGCGGTAAATTTGCGCGATTAAAGCGTATCACTATACTGTACATCTCGAGCAATATCATCACAGTTCTTTGGTAATCCCCCCAATGTGTACGACGCATCCTACTCGGCTATGAGAGGTTGCCGGGAGCCACGAAGGCCCCCCTGCCGATGACCGTCCCCTCCCCTTGAACGTGGGAGCGTCCAGTCCGGTGGGCACTACGCCCAAACATCAAGGAGGTGTTTACCCTATGCGTTTGTACGAATACGAAGGCAAAAAATTACTGGCCCAGGTCGGCATTCCCATTCCCCGCAGCGCGTACTTCACCAAGGCAGAAACCGGGGCTATTGGCGCCGACCCCCAATTGGAGCGCATTTTCGACGACCTGGGTGGCCAAGGTGTCGTGGTCAAAGCCCAGGTCCTGGCCGGAAAGCGCGGCAAAGCCGGTGGCATTCGCTTCGCCAACTCCCCGGAGGAATTGCAGGAGATGGTCGAGGGTATGATCGGCACAGAGTTCCTGGGTGAAGAAATCACCGGCGTGCTCATTGAGGAGAAAATCGAATTTGTCTCCGAACATTACATCAGCGTCACCTACGACACGGTCCGCCGCCAGCCCGTCCTGGCCATCGGCCGGGAAGGGGGCATTGACGTGGAGGAATTGGCTCGAGAGCATCCCGACAAACTTGGATTGCGTCACTTCGGACCCATTGTGGGCTTGCTGCCCTGGGTGGCCCGGGACGCGGCCGCTGAGGTGGGATTCACAGGACGAGAATTACACAAGTTAGCCTCCATTGCGGTCAAGATGTGGAACTTGATGGTCCAGACGGACGCGCGACTGGTGGAAATTAACCCTCTGGTGAAGACGGCCAACGGGGAATACATGGCCCTGGACGCGGCCATTATTTTGGACTCGGACGCGCAAATGCGTCACCCTGAACTGAATTTCCCGCCCCGCCAGGCCACAGGCCGCCCCCTGACCGAACGGGAACTCATCGCCCAGGCCATTGACGAGGGGGACTACCGGGGCGTCGCGGGCAAGTACGTGGAACTGGATGGGGACATCGCCATGCTCACCTCTGGAGGCGGGGGCTCTATTACCTTGATGGATGCCATCGAAGCCTACGGGGGCCGCCCTGCCAATTATACGGAGTACGGGGGTAATCCGCCCGCGGAGAAGGTGTACCGCCTGACCAAGGTGGTCGCCACGAAGCCCGGACTGCACGGGCTCCTCATCGCGGGGGGCATTGCCAATAACACCCGGGTGGATGTGACGTTTGAGGGCATCGCCCGCGCGTTGGAGGAAATCCGTCCCCCATACCCCATTGTCATCCGGCGGGCCGGCCCCGGTGAGGAGGAGGGATTGCGCCTGATGCGGGAATTGGCCGAACGGCTGGGACTGGACATGGAGGTGCACGGCGCGGAACTCCCTATGACTGAAGCGGCACGCATCATTGTGGAAAAGGCCGCCGCGTATCGCCAACGAGTGGAGGGTTAATCATGGGTATCCTGATCAGTGAACACACACGGGTTCTCGTGCAGGGCATCACCGGGCGTGAAGCCTCAAAGGTCACCAAGGAGATGCTGGATTACGGCACAAAGGTGGTTGCCGGCGTCACCCCCGGCAAGGGCGGCCAGGAAGTCCACGGCGTGCCCGTGTACAACACATTGAAAGAAGCCCTCAATGAACATCCCGAAATCAACGCTGTGCTCACCTACGTGCCTCCCCTGGCCGTGAAGGATGCCGTGTTCGAGGCGCTGGAATACAATATCCCGTTCATCAACATTATCACTGAACGGGTGCCCCTGCTGGACGCGGCCCAAATCTACGCGTACGCGCGCACAAAGCCAGCAACGCGCATTGTGGGGCCCACATCCGTGGGAGTGATCAACCCAGGCGCGCGAGTAAAAGTGGGGCCCATCGGCGGGGTGAACGTGGACCGGGTGTACCGGCCTGGATCTGTAGGGGTTATCTCCAAGAGCGGGGGCATGACCACGGAAACATCCTGGATCATCCGCCAGGCAGGATACGGCATTTCCACGGCCATGGGCATCGGCGGGGACTTTATCAAGGGCAGCACGTTCGTGGATCTGGTTCCCCTCTTTTTCAATGACCCGCAAACCAAAGCCATTGTTATCTTTGGCGAACCTGGTGGTGGGGACGAAGAGGCGTTGGCCGAATACCTGGAGAAGTACGGGATCCAAAAGCCCATCATCGCCTTCATTGCCGGGCGCTTTGTGGACCACATGCCTCAGGGTGTGCAATTCGGGCACGCGGGGGCTATTGTGGAACGCGGGATGGGCAGTCCGGCCAAGAAGATCGGCGCGCTTCGGCGGGCAGGCGTGCTCGTTGCCGAGGTCCAGCACGAGATTGGGGCATTACTCAAGGATGTGCTGGGACCAGAGACCGCATAAGGGGATCAACGGGTAGGATGCATCACATTTGCGACGCCAAAAACGCCGTAAATGTGATGCATCCTCTTCTCCGCCGCCTCACGCGGGGACGGGGAACTTCTCACACAGGGCCGCTACTTCCTTGTGCACTCGCTCTTGCAGGTCGCGATTTTCGATGTCGTTCAAGATGGCCCCGATCCAGGACGCGATCTGGCGCATTTCCTCCGGACCCATGCCACGGGTGGTGATCGCTGGGGTGCCCAAGCGAATGCCGCTGGCGACCAGGGGCGGCTTCGGGTCATACGGGATCATGTTCTTGTTGGTGTGAATGCCGGCCCGGTCCAGGGCCTTTTCCGCTTGCTTGCCCGTCACGCCCAGAGGGCTCAGGTCTACCAGGAGCAGGTGGTTGTCCGTGCCACCGGTCACCAACCGCACGCCGTATTTCAGCAGTTCCTCCCCCAGAACCTTGGCGTTTTCCACGATGCGGCGGGCATACTCCTTGAATTCGGGCTTCAGGGCTTCCTGGAAGGTGACGGCCTTGGCCGCGATGATGTGCTCCAAGGGACCACCCTGCAGGCCGGGGAACACGGCCTTATCAATGCGCTCAGCCAGGTCCGCTTTGCAAAGGATGAGCCCGCCCCGGGTGCCGCGCAATGTCTTGTGGGTGGTGGAGGTCACCACATCACAGTAGGGGACGGGATCCGGGTGAACACCCGCAGCAATGAGGCCGGCCACGTGGGCCATGTCGAACATCAGGTACGCGCCCACCGCGTCCGCGATCTCCCGCAATTTGGGGAAATCAAACCAGCGGGGGTATGCACTGGCGCCCACAACGATCACCTTGGGCTTGTGCTGGTCCGCGAGCCGATAGATCTCTTCGTAATCCAGCCGCTCGGTCTCCTTGTTCACCGTGTAATGGACGAAGTGGTAAAACTTTCCCGTCGCGCTGAGGCGGAACCCGTGGGAAAGATGCCCGCCATGATCCAATTTCATGGCCAGGGCCGTGTCGCCGGGTTCCATGAGCGCATAATACGCGGCCTGGTTCGCCTGAGTGCCTGAATGGGGCTGCACATTCGCGTGCTCCGCGCCAAAGAGTTTCTTGGCCCGTTCAATCGCGATGCGCTCCACCACATCCACCCACTCACACCCGCCGTAATACCGCTTGCCCGGGTACCCTTCCGCGTACTTGTTGGTGAGCACGGAACCCGCGGCGGCCAACACGGCAGGGCTTACATAGTTTTCCGACGCGATGAGTTCCACGCCGAACCACTGGCGTCGGCGCTCCCCCTCAATGGCCTCGTAAATCTCGGGATCCACTTCGGCCAAAACTTGGCGAGGATCCGGTTGCTCCACCCAAGAGGGGATAATGGCTTCGTTGCCACGTGGTGATAGCGACTCGCTCATTGGTCTGTCCTCCTTCCGACATATTTGAGGAAAGCATCAAGATAGCCCAAAACGAAATAAGGCGGTTTTCCGTCCCTTTAATATCACTAACAACCTCTTCAGTATAAACCATTCCGGGGAGTTGACAAAACCCAGCACACAGACGTCGGCGTACAAAACGCAGAGATTCGTGGAATGTGCTCTGTTTTCGGCGGCAAACATCCCGCGCATTTCCTCCTTCTTTTTAAAACCAAGGTCCATATACCAAGTGTCGTTAGACAACCAAAATCGTCCGTTTTGATGGATAGCGAAGTCTTGATAAAATGTAAGGAGATATTGGAAATATCCGTCTAAATGGAGGAAGGAGGATGAATGCACTCACAACCATCACTGCGAAGAACCAGATTACCATTCCCAAGGAGGTACGGGAACGGCTGAATCTGCGCCCTAAAGACCGATTGTTGGTGACAGTGCAGGAAGATCGCATCATCATGATCCCCATCCGCATGCGTCCCCTGAGAGAATTACGGGGGGTTATCCATGTGGACCGACCTTTCCCCGGTATGGACGCGGTACGGGAAGAACTTCGTTATGATCTGGGGCGACACATAGCGGAGGGTGAGGAATGAAACGGACTTTTATCGATGCCAACATCATCATCCGCTATCTGATCGATGAACCCTGGGAGATGGCTCGCGAGGCCGAGGCACTTTTCGAAGCTGCAGAACGGGGCGAGGTGATACTGATGCTGGACGAAATTACTGTGGCGGAGGTGGTGTGGGTACTGTCATCTTTTTACAAAGCCAATCGGGAGGTTATCAAGAAAAGCCTGTTGACGTTCATCGCGAATGAGGGTGTAATGATGGCGGACAAGGAGGGCATGCTTCTGGCGTTGACCCTCTACACTGATATGAATGTCGATTTCGCCAACGCTCTGATCAGTGTACACATGTCCAGAAGCAGAGTACAGGACATTGTGAGTTATGACAAACATTTCGAGCGCTTGCCGGGCGTCAATCGAGTGTCGCCAAAGGAATTCCTGGCGACAAATTGAGTAAGAAAAAAACGCCACTGTGAAAAGCCTGTACGGATGCCCCTTGCTCCGCAAGGAGTCCAGGCGCTCTCCTCCGGCAGAACGCTTCCGAACAATGGCGTTGACCATGAACCCGCCCTTCTGGGGGGCGACCTACGAAATGACACATTGCATCCAATGGGCAACTTGCGTCACATACCTACATTCCAAAGTCATAGATTATCCCTGAGACGAGCACGATTTCACGGGGAGTTACCCTATTGTTCAAGATAGGCCATTTTTATGATGTACGTGATAATAATTGACCGCCCTCCGCCCGTGTGTTACAATGAGCGTGCATAGTTACGGAGTGCTGATGGACACGTCACGTTTTATGTACTTGAGAAAATTCGGGTGATTTCCGCCACCGGAAGCAACGAAAATCACACGAATTTCCGTTCCTCCTTTACGCATGAGTACATAAAACGCGGTGAGTTCGCCAACCAGAAGAGAGAAACGAAGGGCATCCGCTATGCCGACAATGCACGCCATACGTCAACGTATTCTCCAAGTGATCCGGGAACGGGGCCGGGCCACGGTGGCCGAACTGGCCGAGGTTTTAGGCATGGCTCCCGTTTCGGTGCGCCATCACCTGGACATTCTCCAGGGGGATGGACTGATTCGGGTGGATGGCGTGCGTCGCCGCAGCGGGGCCGGACGCCCCCAGCATGTGTACACGTTAACCGCGGAAGCAGGGCGTTTTTTCCCCAAAAACTATGAAGAAGTCCTCCACCACTTGTTAGACGAACTCAAGGAGACCCTTCCGGCCGATGCGATGGACGCGCTGGTTCACCGCATCGCGCAACGCATGGCAGCTACCGTGTCCCCTGAACATGAGGAAGAGCCGACTGCCCGCCTCATCCGCTTCCTCAACGAACGGGGATATATGCCCCACCTGGAGGAGAAGGATGGGGGTTACGTGTTGAGCGTGATCAACTGCCCCTATGCGGATATCGCGACCACCCATGAAGAACTGTGCCGGCTGGATGAGTATATCATCGCTCATCTGCTGAATCTGCCAAAGCCCCCCCGGTGGGACCACACGATTCGGGAGGGGCACCTACGATGCCGAATGATCATCGTCTAAGCCAAGGTAAAGCCCTGATGCTCTGGAGGCACTTGCATGTTCGACAAATACGGCCGCCATATTCACTACTTACGCATTTCCCTGACCGATGCGTGTAACCTGCGTTGTGTGTACTGTATGCCCGAGGACGTCACATTTATGCCCCGCTCCATGCTCCTCGAGGATGAGGAGATCCTGCGCCTGGTGCGCATCTTCGCGGACCTGGGCGTGGATAAAATTCGGCTTACCGGTGGAGAACCCACCATCCGTCCTCGGTTGGTGGAACTGGTTCGCCGGATTCGCCAGGTGTCCGGCATCCGAGAACTGACCATGACAACCAACGGGCTCCTGCTCCCCGAACTGGCACATCCCCTGAAGCGCGCCGGCCTGGACCGGGTGAACATTAGCCTGGACACGCTGGATCCCCAAAAGTACCATACCATCACCCGCTGGGGACACCTGGAGGATGTCTGGGCGGGCATCCACGCGGCCGAAGCCGCAGGCCTGGAGCCTATTAAGATCAACAGCGTAGTCACCCGAGGTTTCAATGAGGAAGATGTGGTGGACCTGGCCCGGCTGACTCTGGATCATCCCTGGGAGGTGCGGTTTATCGAACTGATGCCTGTAGGAGGCATCGCAGAGTTCGCGCAAAGCGCGGTTGTGCCTTCTCAGGAGACCCGGGCTCGAATTGAAGAGGCGCTGGGGCCTCTCCAGGAAGTGGCCGGGTACGACCCCCGGGACCCGGCCCGTCCCTACCGGCTGCCGGGCGCCAAGGGCCGCATTGGGTTCATCGACTCCATCTCTAATCCCTTCTGCGCGGGGTGCACGCGCATCCGTCTTACTGCAGACGGCAAATTACGGCTCTGTCTGCTTCACGACATGGAAGTGGACTTGCTCACTCCCATGCGGGAAGGCGCGGATGATGAAACCCTGGCCCGCATGATCCGGGAAGCCGTGTGGGAAAAGCCCTGGGGCCACGGCCTCGCGCACAATATCATCCCCCGCTCCCGCCACATGTCCCAGATAGGGGGGTGATCCGTGGGGCTTTCAATGTTTCAAGCCGTGCGGTCATCGAATGGAAGCCTTTGGAACCGGAGATTGGGAAAATTTGGCGTCCGGTGACTTGTCACCGCTTTGATAAATTTGGAGCATTTACGGCTGATTGACCGACATATCGCGCCTGATGCACCTTGGAGCATTTGACGGTATCGGGAGAAGGAGAGGAGAGAGCCTATGGTCAGCAAAAGTGACTTGATCCGAATCGAACCCTATCTCTACGAGATTCCCAAATCTTACCGCAAGGACATGCGCGTGCCCGCGCGCTTTTACGCGGATCCCGTCCTGCTGGACAAGGCGTTGCAGGACCGGTCCCTGGAACAACTGGTGAACACCGCCACCCTGCCCGGGGTGGTCAAGTGGGCCCTGGCCATGCCCGACATCCACCAGGGCTATGGCTTCCCCATCGGCGGCGTCGTGGCCACCCAGCTCCCCCACGGCGTCATCTCTCCCGGCGGGGTGGGTTATGATATCAACTGCGGTGTTCGACTGCTGGCTTCGGAACTCTCGGAGGAGGAAGTTCGCCCCTACCTGGAGGATCTGGCCACCGCGCTTTACCACTATGTGCCCAGCGGTGTGGGGGTCAAAGGCTTTCTGCGGCTGACGGACAAGGAACTGGACCGCATCATGGTGGAAGGCGCGCGCTGGGCCCTGGAGCACGGGTACGCCCGCCCCGAGGACTTGCGTCACACGGAAGAGGGGGGGTCTATGAAGGGCGCGGACCCGAGCAAGGTGAGCAAGAAAGCGAGAGAGCGGGGTCGGGCCCAGGTGGGGACGTTGGGCGCGGGCAATCACTTCGCGGAACTGGACGTGGTGGACGAGATCTTCGATGAAGAGGTCGCGGCCGCGTTCGGTCTCTGGCCCAACCAGGTAGTCTTGCAAATCCACTGCGGCAGCCGGGGCTTCGGCCACCAGATATGCACGGATTACGTGCAGAAATTCCAGCGGGCCATTCACAAGTACGGCATTTCCCTTCCCGACCGGGAACTGGTGTGCGCGCCCTTTGATTCCCCGGAAGGACAGGATTACTTCGCGGCCATGGTGGCCGCGGCCAACTACGCGTGGACAAACCGTCAACTTCTGGCCCACCAGGCCCGTCAGGCCTTTGAAGAGGTGCTCAGGGGCAAGGTCTCCAACTACGACCTGCGCCAAGTGTACGATGTCGCGCACAACATCGCCAAGAGAGAGGTGCACGAGATCGACGGGCGCCCCACCGAAGTGCTGGTTCACCGTAAAGGCGCGACGCGCGCGTTCCCACCCGACCACCCGGCCATCCCGGAGGATTATCGGGACTATGGGCAACCTGTGCTTGTGCCCGGTTCCATGGGCACGGCCTCCTGGGTGCTGGTGGGCACACCCACCGCAATGGAGAAGACGTTTGGCTCCTCCTGTCACGGTGCGGGCCGCATGTTAAGCCGCCGCGCGGCCACCCGCCAGGTCCGGGGCCAGGACCTTATCCGAGAGTTGGGTGAGCACGGCATTGTGGTGCGCGCGGGCAGTATGCGAGGCGTGGCCGAAGAAGCCCCCTTCGCGTACAAGGACGTGGACCGGGTGGTCGAAGTAGTCCAAGGAGCGGGGATCGCGCGCAAGGTCGCGCGACTGCGTCCTATCGCGGTGGTGAAAGGGTAGAAGTGGGCAGATAGCAGATGGCAGGTAGCGGGTGGCAGGTGGCAGGTAGCGGTCAGCAGATGGCGGTTGGTGACGCACATACGTGGAGTTTTGTCCTAAAGCTTGGCCTTTTGGCCCCAAAGGGCGGAGAGGGATAATGTGCCTTGGCCGTAAAGAGAAAAATTTCTCCTTTACAAGCCGATGTATATTCCTACGATTATGTGCTAGACATTGAAAAGGCCAAAGTCCAGGGATAAGTATGCTGATTGACTGACAAAACTCTGCGAATGCACCTTGGCTTAGAAAGAAGAAGGGAAAATCGTGGGATGTTCGCCGCCTTCGGCGGCGAACATCCCACGATTTCTACTCTTTCTTTACGCCGAGGTACATGAAACGCGATATGTCAGTCAATCAGGATAAGTATGAATCGCGCAAGGCGGGGATAGGACCTAGGGAATGAACGAGAGGGACGACTGCGCGTGGAAGTCCCACATGTGTGTGCCGTCCCTCTCATGTGAGTTCGTGACTTAGTGGTGGTGGCCCCCTTCGTGCACGTGACCGTGGGCCAATTCCTCGGCCGTCGCCTCCCGTACCTCAACGACCTTGACCTTAAAGTGCAATCGCTGGCCGGCCAGAGGGTGGTTAGGGTCCAACCGGACCATCTCATCCTTGATTTCCGTAACAAAGTAAGGAATCTGACGACCGTCGGGAGATTCCACCAACAACCCCATCCCCACCTCTGGAGTGAGATCTGGAGGAAAGTCCTTTAGGGGGACCCACATATCCAGCCCCTCAATATATTCCCCATACGCTTCTTCCGGTTCCACGGTGATGTCACGTTCCTCACCGACCTCCATCCCCTCCATCTGGCGTTCGAGCCCAGGGATAATGTTGCCGTACCCGTGCAAATAAGCAAGGGGTTCACGACCTTCACTGCTGTCCACGACATCACCGCCCTCCAGGGCGAGGATGTACTCAAATTTCACAACACGACCTTTGCCAACAGGTAAACTCATGGTACACCTTCTCCTTCATGATGGATGCCAACCGGGGAAAGGCGGCGAGGAATCACCGACAGGGGTGCTTCACCGACCACACTTATCCGGTCGTCCACTGTGCGTTCACATCTAACAGGCGGACTATAACACGGCTACCGCAAATCCACAAGTCATGTCGAACCCTAAGAAAAGATTTCCTATGCGTCCCTCCTTGACAGACAAAACCACCGCGTGTACACTTTGACTGCACAATTGTTCATCAAAGAACATATGTGCAATACCACCTGCCCGCGAGAGGCACTGAACCCCTTGCGGGTTTTCACCGTTTGAATTTCACAACAAGGAGGAACCATCATGGCCGAGGTGCAACCCCTGACCGACCAATCCGTCATCGAGTACATCCGCGGACGAGCGGTCTACGACACCCTGTTCAACCGGGCCGACGACCTACGCGCAGAACAAATCACCGAGGGGAATGTGAACCTTCTCTTCCGCGTGTACAGTGCCCGCGATCCCAAGGGCAAATCCGTTATCGTCAAACAAGCCCTCCCTTATGCTTGGCGCTACCCCGACTTCAAAATGCCCCTGGACCGTTCCCGCATAGAGTATGAAGTCCTAAAAATCGAAGGCCGATACTGTCCTGAACAGGTCCCCACCCTTTACGACTACGACGAAGAACGCCACATCCTCATCATCGAAGACCTGAACGACCACCTGGTCATGCGCGAGGGGCTCATGCAGCAACGGCGTTATCCTCATGTGGACCGGCACATGGGTATCTTCATGGCCCGCACATTGTTCTATACCTCCGACCTATACCTCTCCTCCGGTGAGAAAAAAGCCATGGTCCCCCGGTTCATCAATCCCATCCTCTGTAAAGTTCAAGAAGACCTGGTCTTCACCCAGCCGTATATCGAACATCCCAATAACCGGTACACCCCTCAGTTGGAGCCCTTGGTACGAGAGATCTACGCGGACGATGACCTGCGCAGCGAGATCTTTATTTTCAAGGAGCGTTACATGACCCATGCCCAAGCCCTCATCCACAACGACTTACACACAGGATCCATCATGCTCAACGAGCAGGAAACCAAAGTGGTGGATCCGGAATTCGCGTTCTTTGGCCCCATGGCACACGACATTGGGACCTACTTCGCCAACCTGGCACTGAGTTATGCGGCCCAGGAGTACCACGCGAAGGACCCGAAAACCCGGTCCGAGTACCGACAGTGGCTCGCAGACCTGATCGTGCGTACATGGAACGTGTTTGAAGAGGAGTTTCTCCGCCTGTGGGAGGAAGAGGGAAACGAAGACTGGCCTTCGCCCACCTTCCGGCGCAAGTACATGGCCCAACGCCTCCAGGAGACCGCCGGCTTTGGCGCCGCGGAAATGATGCGGCGGCTTATCGGCCTGGCCCACGTCCACGATTTCTGGACTATCGAAGACCAAGAGATACGTGCGACCGCGGAACGCCTAGGTCTGAACATCGCCCGCTCCTGGATCAAAAACTACCGGAAGATCGGGCGCATCGAGGACTTGGTGGAGATGGTGGTAGAAGCCAAAGCATAAAATACAATGCATCATACCCACCGAACGGACCGACGCATCATACTCACATGGAGGTGTAAGCATGACAACGTTTCGGAGCATTGAATGGATCGGCCACGCGTTGAAATTGCTGGATCAGCGCAAGTTGCCCGGAGAAACCGTGTACCTAGAATTCACAGACTATCGGGACGTGGCAGACGCGATCCGGCAGATGGTGGTGCGCGGCGCGCCGGCCATAGGGGCCGCGGCTGCCTACGGCCTGGCCCTGGCCGCAATGTACAGCAACGCAACCGACGTTCAGCGCCTACGGGAGGAACTGGAGGAAGCCGCTGAAGTGCTGCGCCATTCCCGCCCCACCGCGGTGAACCTATTTTGGGCCATCGATCGGGTAATGAAACGAGCGGCCGATCCCTCCCTGACGACAGTGGACGCGATCCGAACGGCCGTGCTGGAAGAGGCCAACGCCATCGCGGAGGAAGACATCCGCGCGAACAAAGCCATCGGCTACAACGCGCTCCCTCTCATCCCCGACGAGGCGAACATCCTCCACCACTGCAACACCGGCAGTTTAGCCACCGTGGACTACGGCACCGCGCTAGGCATCATCCGCATTGCCCACGAGGAGGGCAAAAAGGTCCACGCATACTTAGACGAAACCCGCCCTCGGCTCCAAGGCGCCCGTCTCTCCGCGTGGGAACTCAACCAGTTAGGCATTCCTCACACCGTCATCGTGGACGGCGCGTCCGGCCATGTAATGCGCACCATCGGCATTGATCTGGTGGTAGTCGGAGCGGACCGTATCGCGGCCAACGGGGACACGGCCAACAAAATCGGCACGTACAACCTAGCCCTTGCCGCGCACGCGCACGGCGTGCCCTTTTACGTTGCCGCACCGACCAGCACCATCGACCTGAGCGTCAAAAGTGGGGACGAGATCCCCATCGAAATCCGTTCACCCAGGGAGATAACTCACATCGGCGACATCCAACTGGTCCCGGACGGGTCTCCGGTACTCAATTTCGCGTTCGATGTGACCCCGGCCAAATACATCACGGCCATTATCACCGAAGAAGGCATTGCATATCCTCCGTACGAGGAAAGCCTTCCCAAACTGGTGGCCATAGCGGAAGAAAAGCGGAAGACACATGTCTAAACGTTCGGGCAAAGGGACGGGCATCTCCCTAATCGACCACGACAATCCTACCGAATTGATGATAACGGCCGCGTGGCTGTACTATCACGACGGGTTAACCCAGGAACAAATCGCCCAGGAATTGGGCATCTCCCGAGTGAGGGTCACCCGTCTTTTACAACGCGCCCGACGGGAGGGAATTGTACAAATCAAAATCACCCGTTCCTTGCCCCTCCAATACCGACTCGAGCGTGAACTGCGGCAAGCCTTCCCTCTGGAAAACGCCATCGTCGTCCGTACCCGTCACACCCGTGACGACACCTTGAACGCGCTGGGACAGGCCGGTGCGGAATACCTCCAACGCATCGTGTTCCCCGGCTGCCGACTCGGGTTGGGCTGGAGCACAACCGTCAGTCGCATGGCCCCTTATCTCACCCCACCCCCTGCTCACATCCCCTTCACCGTCCACGAACTGGCCGGCAGCATGGTTGGACAGACCAACCCGTACAGTATCAGTTGGCGCGTCGCAGAGACCTTCCGGGTCCCCTTGGAAACCCTGCCCGTACCCATCCTGGTAGAAAGTGAATCCGCACGCGAAGCCGTTCTACAGGAACCCCGTATACGCCAAGCCCTGGAGAACGCGCGTCTCTGTGACATTGCCTTTGTCGGCGTCGGGAGCACAGACGAGAAGAGCACTTTAATGCGCTTGGGATTGCTCACCGGGGATCAGATGAATCGCCTCAGGGAACGGGGAGCAGTAGGTGACATACTCATGCGCTACTTTGACGACCAAGGCCGTTGGATCCCCATGCCCTGGGACGAACGTCTCATCACCCTCGCGTGGGAAGACATCCGACGTATTCCCCAAAAGGTTATCATGGCCGAAGGAAGGAACAAGGTGCCCGCGTTGCTCGGCGCGCTGCGCGGGCACCTTTGCCACACCCTCATCACCGATTCCGCAACGGCAGAAGCCCTCCTCGCCCACGCGTGACTTTCCCATCTCACCAGAAACCATCCCCAATTTGCATCCTCTCCACCAAAGGATATAATGGCACCGAATTTATTTGTTTCTTTGGGAATTTTGTCGATTGACCGACACATCGCGTGTAAAACCAACACATCCTGATTGACTGACAAGACTCTGCGAATGCACCTTGGCCTAGAAAGAGGTACACGAAACGCGATATGTCAGTCAATCAGCCGACACACCAATGAAATAGCAACCACTATGAAACTTACACGGCGTCAACGAGATTTTTTAAGTAAATTCCTAGACCTTTACCAGGAAGCCCAGGAACCGCTCCATTACACGTACATTGCCGAACGTTTGGGAGTGAAACCCCTCACCGCGTATGACATGTTACGCTTGTTGGAAGAGCGGGGACTGGTGCAATCGAAATTTGTGGTCAAGGAAGGGCGTGGGCGATCCAGCGTGGTCTTTTACCCCTCACGCAAAGCGCGAGAGGTGCTTAGTGAATTAGCCGGCAATGCCTGGAAGCAGGAGGAATGGGAAGCGGTCAAAACCCGCATCCTCAAAGCCCTGGAAGAAGGGAAAGGTTCCGATTATCAGGACCTGTTAGACGAGCTCCTTCTACGCCTGAGCGAACCGTCGACGCCCATGATCTACGCCACGCGCATGATTACGGCCGTGCTCCTCACCTTGCACCAACTGAAGGAAAGCCGAAGGAAGGAAATCCTGGAACACCTACGGGCCATCGGATTTCCCGAGGACGTGGGACTCTACGCGCTGGCCGGATTGACCATGGGACTCACCCTGGCCGAGCGGGTCAACCGACGGGTGCGCACACGACTGCTGAGTGCGGTGACCAAGTACCAATCCTGCCTGCGCCATCTCAACAGCGAACACAAGCGTCGCCTTTCCGAATTCACCCAGGATGTGATGAAGTCTATTGAATCGTAATTTTTTTGCCCCAATATTTTGGTCTTTTATGAAATTTATGCCTTATCGGCCTGATTGACTGACAAAACTCTGCGAATGCACCTTGGCCTAGAAAGAGGTAGGGATACTCCTTCTTTACGCCAAGGAAGCCTCTGCTTATATCGAAAGATGAGATCCTAAAACGGAGGTGATGGACCATGTACGAGAGATTATTGGAACGGGTAGGACGCGTGATTGTACGCTATCGGTTGTGGATAGGCGTCATCCTTTTTTGGGTCGTTTTAGCCGCGTTCATGGCCTTAAACGCGCCATCCCTCACCAAAGTCGGCGTGATGGATGAGGCCATGTTCCTGCCGTCCTCTTCCAACTACCTGCAAGCCAAAGAGATTCTCCGGGAAAAATTCCCCGACCAGGTCGCTGCAGGCGAAGGTATTTTGGTCTTCTACAACCCCGATGGCTTAACAGATGCCGACTTCGCGTACGCTCAATCTGTCACTCAATGGCTAATGTCGGATGAAGCACCCGACAACATCAACAAGGTCACATCCATATTTGACCATCCCGAATTGAAAAATGTTCTGGTCAGCGAGGACGGAGAGGCCATGCTCATGCCGGTAACCTTTACCACTGCGGATTACGATCCCCGCACCAACGACGCGGTGGCCGCGATCCGGCAACACATCCATGACACCACTCCCGAAGGCTTACGTGTGCACCTGACGGGGCCGGCCGGCATGGGCCGAGACATGTTCAAGGTCACCCTGGAGAGCGTAGATAAGACCACCATCGCCACCATTATCCTGGTCATCCTTGTGTTGCTCCTCGTATACCGTTCTCCCGTCGCAGCCTTGGTGCCACTCATCAGCATTGCATCCGCGTACCTGGTATCCAAAGGTCTACTGGGATACGCGGCGCAGGCCGGAGTACGCCTCTCCTCCATGCTCGACGCGATGTTGGTCGTACTTATCTTCGGTGTGGGCACAGATTACGCCCTCTTCCTCATCTCCCGTTTCCGCGAAGAAGTCGGGAAGACACAAAACCGTTCCGAGGCCATGGTTCGATCCGTGGCCAAGATCGGCCCGGTGATCACCGCCAGTGCAGCCACGGTGATCATCGGTCTCCTGGGCATGATGGTGGCAGACTTCGGCATGACACGCACGAACGGACCGGCGGAATCGCTGGGTATTTTCATCACCTTGCTCGCGGCCCTCAGTCTCACCCCTGCATTGCTCCAACTCTTCGGGGAGCACCTTTTCTGGCCATTCCACCGCAGTCTGGCCAAACAGCGCATCGGTGAGGGGCTCATTAATTGGAAGAAAATCGGCCGGTTCGTCACCGAACATCCCCTGATGGTAAGCGTGGCCGTTATCATCCTCCTCTTATTCCCCTATCCCGCCTGGATGAACATGAAGAGCGCGTTTAACATCCTGAGCGAAATCCCCGCGGAGATGGACTCCGCACAAGGATTCCGAGTGATCCGGGATCACTTTAGCGCCGGAGAGTTCGCCCCGGTAACCGTCATCCTGGTCTCAGAGCAAGATAACCTCCTGAGCCCGGACGCACTGCAGGATGTGGCCCGAGTCGGTGAGTCCCTGGCGCAGGTCCCAGGGGTTGACAAAGTGCGCAGTATTGTCCGGCCTACCGGCGACGAGTCACAAAGCGATGTTGTTCGGGTGGACGGCCAACTTCGCATGCTGGCTCAGCAACTGACCGACATGCAAAAGGCCATGGAACACCCAGAACAACTCCAGACGATGATGAGGGGGGATACGCCACCGCAAGATGCCTTCGCGCTTTTGCGGGACTACCTCCACGAACTCGGAGACACGTTCCCGGAAGTGAAAGCAGAGCACGCGTACACGGACGCGCTCGACGCGGTGGAGGCGCTCGAAGCACGCATGACCGAAATGATGCACCAAGCGCGCGTGGACAATCAGCTCAACGCCATGGCCGACCGCATGGAGGCCGTATCCAAACAACTAACCGACCCTACGGCTATGGCCCGGCTACAGGCGGACAAAGGAGGGCCTGCCACGTTTGACATGTTACGCGCCTACCTGGAAGAACTGGCCGCTACGTACCCGGACGTAAAGGATACGCCCGAATACCGGGAGGCCCTGGCCACTATTACAGCCTTACAACAAGGCATGTCCCAAATGCAAGCCCAGATGCGGGTGGTCAACCAACTAAAGGGCATGGCCCAACGAATGCGTCAAATGGAACAGGCTCTGAAGAACCCTGAAACGCTTATCCAAACCCCGCAGCCGGGCACCGGTCCGACCCAAGGGTTACAGAATCTGGCCGAATACCTGCAAGGATTGGCCCAGGCATATCCTGATGTACAAAAGGACCCGGCTTATGAGGATGCGTTCGCTCGGTTAGAACGTGTTCAACAGGCCATGACTACCATGCAACAACAGGCGAGTGTCGCAAACCAATTGTCCACCCTGATCACACAACTTCAAGGCCTCAAACAGATGGTAGCGAATCCCCAAACGCTCTCTCAAGCCGGACAGCGGGGACAAAATCCCGTCCAAGGCTTGGACATGATGGCCGCATACCTGGGTGAACTGGGAGACGCGTACCCGCAAGTCAAGCAGATGTCCCAATACACCGACGCCCTACAACGGGTGAACGCGCTCAAGGCCGCATTCGCGCAAATGGCGCAGGCTCAGGCCTCAGGAGTGCCTGTACCGCCGGCCCAACAACAAGCCATGCTTCAATCCTTACAGAAGGATCTGGACGGGCTCATTGGGGATCTGCAAGCCATACAACAGGGATTCGCGCAACATCCTGAGGCTGTTCTTTTCCCCAAGAGCATGCCTGCCCCACCGGAAATGACGCAATCTCTACAACAGGTCCAAACGGACATCCGTGCCCTGGGACAGGATCTGGACAACCTGGCCCAATCCTTTGAAGAGAAGGCCCCCAACGCCACATATGTGCCTAAAGGCATGATGGAACGGCCTGAAGTACAACGGGCCTTGCAGCAAACTCAGACCCGCGTTCAGGCACTGGTGAAAGATCTGCGAGTTCTGGCCCAACACTTCCAAGGAAAGGACGTGTACTTCTTCCCGCAACATATGGCGGCAGCGGAAGGGGCCCAGGCTTTGAAACACATCAAGGCCGAGGTGGAGCGTCTCCAAACCGACCTCAACACACTCGCCGAACAGTTCCAAGAGCGGAAGGCGTACTTTATCCCGCAAGCGTTTTTAAATCACATGCCCCAACTAAGAGATCTGGTGCGAATGTTCGTGTCTCAAGATGGGACCGCCTCCCAGATCACCGTGCTCCTTACCGGCGATCCTTACTCCATGGAAACGGCGAACACTATTGACCGTCTCCTCAGCGCGTTAACGCAATCCGTGGAACGCATTAACGCAAATCATAACCGGACGTACCGTGGATATCTGGGGGGCGTGCCTGTGATGTCCCACGACCTTAAACGCACCGTGGACCGAGACTTCAGCAAGGTACAAATCGTCGTGATTGCCGGTGTCTTTCTCGTTCTCGTCGTATTACTGCGCAGTTTAGTGGCCCCTATCTACCTCGTTTTGACCGTGCTTCTCAGTTATGGGACCACAATGGGGCTTACCACCTTTATATTCCAAGATTTGAAGGGATATGAAGGGGTGAACTATATCCTGCCCATTATGATTTTCGTGCTCCTCGTCGCCTTGGGCGCGGATTACAACATCTTCCTCATGTCTCGCGTCCAAGAAGAATCCGAAAAGGCCGGCAATGTCAAAGAGGGCGTACGTCTGGCCAGTGCCTACACGGGCGGGATCATCACCTCATGCGGCATCATTCTCGCTGGCACTTTCGCGGCCCTAGCCGTCTCTCCCCTGAGAATGCTCATCCAAATGGGCGTTGCGGTGGCTATCGGCGTGCTGGTCGATACCTTTATCGTACGCACATTGCTGGTCCCAAGCATCGCGACGTTGCTGGGGCGCTGGAATTGGTGGCCGCGTAAGAGCTAAACTCGGCCCTGTACAAATGGGGAACAGGCAGAAACCAAGCCTGTTCCCCAACACCACGCGATCTTCCCATTACCCCATGGCCTTCATGCTCTCCTCACGAATCAGGTCCATGACCTGACGTTTGATGGCAATGAAATCCGGCGTGGTCATGGTGTGATAATCCCGAGGCCGGGGAATGGGGACCGGAACTTCTTGCTTAATTCGTCCCGGCCGCGCGGTCATCACGTACACCCGGTCCGCGAGAAAGATGGCTTCGTCAATGTCATGGGTGACGAAGAGAATGGTGGTCTTGTGTTCCTCCCACACCCGGAGGAGAAGTTCCTGCATCAGCCCCCGGGTTTGCGCGTCCAGCGCACCGAAGGGCTCATCCATAAGGAGGATGGAGGGCTTATACGCGAGCGCGCGGGCAATGGCCACCCGTTGTTGCATGCCACCGGACAACTGGGACGGGTACGCGTCCTCGAACCCGGCCAACCCCACCAACCGCAGGTACTCCCGTGCGATCTCGTCCTTCTCCTGCGCGGAAAGCCCTTTCTTCTTCTTGAGGGAGAACTTCACATTGTCCAGCACCTTCAGCCAGGGGAAGAGGGTGTACTTCTGGAACACCATGCCTCGGTCCGCGCCGGGTCCGGTCACGGGCTTGCCGTCCACTTCTAAAATCCCCGATGTGATGGGGATGAGCCCCGCGACCATATTCAGAAACGTGGACTTGCCGCAGCCAGAGGTGCCCACAATGGTGACGAACTCGTTCTCGCGCACGGTCATGGTCACATCTTCCACCGCGACCAGGGGCTTCCCCTCCACGTCGAAGACCTTGCGCACGTGCTCTGCTCGCAGTTTGACCGGTCCGCTCATGCGCTGCGTCCTCCTTTAGCCCAGGGGAAGAGGACCGACGACGCGAACTTGAAGGAGTAGTCGGTGATGAGGCCCAGGATGCCGATGACCAGGATGCCCAGGATGATCTTGTCCGTCTGCAGGTAACGCTGCGCGCGCATAATGCTGTAACCCAAGCCCACTTTGGCCGCGACCAACTCCGCGACCACCAGGTAGGTCCAGGCCCACCCCAGGGTAATGCGCAACGTGTCCATGATGCCCGGCATCGCGTAGGGCAAAATGACCTGGGTCAGTACCTCCCACTTGTTCAGCCCAAAGGTGTAGGAGACATTGATGATCTCCTTGGGCACGTGCTTGACGTTATCCGCGACCATGAGCACCTCCTGGAAGAAGGTGCCGATGAAGAGAATGACAAACTTCTGGGTGTCCCCCACGCCCGTCCATAGGATGGAGAGAGGCACAAACGCGACCGCGGGCATGTAGCGGATAAAGTCAATGGGCGGCTCGAACAGGGCCTCGAAGAACTTAAAGTTGCCCATAAGCAGGCCGATGGGCAGCGCGAAGAGAGTGGAGATGAGCCAGCCCACCATGATCCGATAGACACTGGCCTTTGTGTCCGCCCACAGGGACCCATCCTGCACGGCCTTGACCGCAGCTTCCACAATGGCTGTGGGCGTGGGCAGGAAGATAGGACTCACCAGTCCGCCGTAGGTGATGATGCACCAGCCCACAAAGAGCACGAGAAGTCCCACCGTGCTGGTGGTGACGTAATAACGGCGGGGAATATCCTCGCGCAGAGCAAGCAATCGGTCCAGCATACGACCTCCCTGTGCGTTGGCCGTCTTCGCGGGATTTTCGCCGTTTCGGCGAAAATCCCGCGAAGACCTGCCGACCTTACTTTGGCAAGTACTCGTCCGTGATGACCTCGTTCGGGTCCGGGGTCTTCTCCACGGCTCCCGTGGCCTTGAGGACTTGGACGACTTCCTTATACGTCTCCTGGATCTCACCCTGCATCATCTTCTTGTTCTCTTCCAGGTTGTAGATCTTCACGCCCTTCCACGCGGTCTTGAACTCCTCCAGGTCGCTGCCCACCGCGTTCGCGATGATCTTCTGTCCCTCATCCGGGTGCTTGTCCAGGTAGTCCAGCGCGTCCTGCCAGGCCAGGAGCATCTTGCGCACCGCGTCCCCTTTCTTCTTCAACGTGCTGGGTGGGAACGCGAGAAAATCGCCGATGAGTCCGGGCTTTTCCCCCGCGGTGTAGATGACGTGGACGCCGCCTCCCTTGGCGAGGGCCGCGGAAATGTAGGGCTCATAGGTGACGGCCGCATCCACTTTCCCCGCGATGAGCGCGGCCCCCGCGTCCGACGCGGGCATGTGCACGGGCACGATGTCGTCGATGGTCATGCCGTTCTGCATGAGCGCGTAGTTGAGGAGCAGGTCACTGGTAGAGCCTTCCTCGTAAGCCACTTGCTTGCCCTTCAGGTCTTTAATGCTGTTGATCCCTTCCTTGGCCAGGATCGCGTCCGCCTCGTAGGAGGCGTCCTCCAGCAGGACCAGTTTGACGGGCACACCGCCGTTGTAGAGGATGGCCGAGGTGTGGGTGGCAATGTTCGCGCCGTCGAATTGACCCGAGGCCAGGCCGGAGTTCAGGTCCTGGTCGGTGACGAATTCCACCAGTTCCACCTTGACCCCGCGCTTCTCAAAGAACCCCTTCTCCAGGGAAATCCACCAGGGGCCATACCCAATCCAGGGCTGGGTCCCGATTTTGAGCACGGGCAGTTCCTTGGGCGCAGGCGTTGTGGGCTGGCAGGCAACGAGTAACATCAACACCATAACCGTAAGGATCGTAATGAAGTACCACTTTTTCATCATTCTCCTCCCCTTTCTTCGTGCAGGATATAACAGAAAACGGCGTATCCCCCAGGGATGCGCCGTTGCTTCGCCGTCATTATAGTGCATTTCACCAACGCGGCGGGAAATTTGGAAGAGGGGTGGAAAATTTTGACGCCTTCAATCTACTTGGCCGCCTTTACGTCCCCCCACTTTATCGTTAGAATGAGAGCCCAAGGAGGACGAATATGAGATTGTTCATGGGCCCCGAAGCATCCATTCGACATATGTTCACCGAACACCGGGTGCGGAACGGCCGTTTGGTCGCGGGCGTGTCCGGCGGTGTGGATTCTGTGTGCTTGTTGCACCTGCTCACCCGCCTCGCGCCGGAATTCAACCTCGATCTGTACGTAGTTCACGTCCACCACCACATCCGGGGTGCGGACGCGGACGCGGACGCGGCGTTTGTGGAGGAGATCGCCCGGGGTCTGGGCCTTCCGGTGGTGGTGCGTCACGTGGACGTGCCCCACCGGGCCCGGGAAGCCCGGGCATCCCTGGAGGAGACCGCGCGCCAGTGGCGATACGCGATCCTTGGGAGGGAAGCGAACGCCCTGGCCGCGCGGTGGATCGCGGTCGCTCACAACGCGGATGACCAGGTGGAGACCGTACTCATGCACATCCTGCGCGGCGCGGGGCTGGCCGGCCTGCGCGGGATGCGTCCCCTCACCGAATATCGCGCTCTCCGCCTACCGTTGGTGCCCCAACCCGAACGCCCACAAGGTGAAACTTTGTGGCTCGTGCGGCCCCTCCTCTACACCTTACGACAGGACATCAACGCGTGGGTTGAGGCCCAGGGACTCACTTACCGCTTCGACCGGTCTAACCTGGACACCACCTACTTCCGCAATCGACTCCGCCACGAGATCATCCCCCTGCTGGAGACTGTCAACCCCCAAGTCAAGCAGGCCCTGTTCGCCACCGCCGAACTCGCGGCCGCGGATTTTGACCTCCTGCACCCGCTGGCCCAGGCCGCATGGGAGAAGGTCCGGTTGGAAGAAGGGGAGGGGTGGGTTCGCTTTCACCTGCAGCGCTGGCGGAGCCAACCCCTGGCATTGCGTCGGACGATCCTGCGGGACGCGGTCTTGTACTTGCGCCGCGAACTGCGCGATGTGGGGTTTCTCCAAGTGGAACGGGCCCGCACCTTCCTGGAGAACCCGAAAACCCAGGCGGGCAGCGAGTGCACGTTGCCCGCAGGCCTGGTTATCCGCCGGGAGTACAACACATTCCTGGTCATGGAACAAGAGGGGTCTACACGTGCGTGGCATGTGCCCCAGGTGGCGGACCCCGTACCCGTTCCCCGAGAGGGCACTTATCCTCTGGGAGAAAACTGGTGGGCAGAAGTGCGTATCCTCCCACGGGAAGAGGTGGGGGATGCGTGGCGCACAAATCCGGATCGCTGGACCGCGTATTTTGACGCGGACAAAATCGATTGGCCGTTGGTATTCCGAGCACGGCGGCCGGGGGACCGAATGGAACCCTTAGGGATGGCGGGAAAGCATCCCCTGGTGAGCGAGATCATGATTAACCGCAAGGTGCCCCGTTGGGCTCGTGCCCAGTGGCCCCTGTTAGAGGACGCCCAAGGTCGTCTTCTCTGGATTGTGGGCGTGCGCCAGGGGGAACCCGGCCGCATCACCAACACCACACGGCGGATTGCTATCGTGCGTATCCTGTCCGACGATGAAGGGGATGGGCTATGACAGAAGGGGTGGTTGTTCTCAAACGAGGTCGAGAAAAGTCTGTACTCAGCCGCCACCCATGGGTGTTTTCCGGTGCCATTGCTCGCGTTCAGGCCGCGGTGCCCGGGGGCGTTGTCAAAGTGGTAGCCCGGGACGGCTCTTTTTTGGCCCGAGGGTATTACAACCCTCATTCCCAGATCCGGGTACGCCTTCTCACTTGGAATGAAGACGAGCATGTAGACGCGGAGTTCTGGCAGCAACGGGTGCGGGCTGCGTGGGAGCGCCGTACATCCCCTCTCGTGCGAGGCAATGGCACTGCCTGGCGGGCTATCCACGCGGAAAGCGATGGATTGCCCGGCCTGATTGTGGACGTATACGGCCCCTGGCTGGTGATTCAGTCCCTGACCTTGGGCATGGATCAGGCGTTAGACCACGTTATCCCCGCCCTGGTGGACATCGCCCAACCTACGGGCATCCTGGAGCGCAGCGATGTGGATGTGCGCAAACAGGAAGGGCTGTTGCCTCGGGTGCGTGTCCTCTGGGGAGAAGCTCCACCCGAACGGGTCGACATCCGCGAAGGGGGACTGCGCTTTTTGGTTGACGTGTGGCGGGGGCACAAGACGGGATTTTACCTGGACCAACGGGTCAACCGGGCGCTAGTAGCCCGGTGGGCGGCCGGCCGAGAGGTGCTCAACGCGTTTGCGTACACAGGAGGCTTTGCCGCCTATGCATTGGCCGCGGGGGCGCAACACGTCATCAATGTGGATACGTCCGCGTCCGCGCTGGCCCTGGCCGAAGCCAATCTCCATCTCAACGGCTTCTCTCCCACTCGTTGGACGAATCAAGAGGGAGATGTATTCCAGGTCCTCCGGGAGTACGCCGCGAATGGGAGAACATTCGATCTGATCATTCTGGACCCGCCGAAATTTGCTACCCGCAAGGCCACGGTCCAACGGGCGGCCCGAGGCTATAAGGACATCAACCGGCTGGCCTTTCACCTCCTCCGTCCGGGGGGTATTCTGGCCACCTTCTCCTGCTCGGGCCTTATTGACGCGGATTTGTTCCAGAAGATCGTGTTCAGTGCGAGTGTAGATGCAGGCGTAGACGCACAGGTACTCGCGTACATGGGCCAAGCTCCGGATCACCCGGTCCTACTCAGTTTCCCCGAAGGACGCTATCTAAAAGGACTCCTCCTCCGGAGGGTGGACTAAAGCAACATGTCCCCGCTTTCATAACACTCCTCTCTCATTCTCGCAATTCCTTCGCCACCTGCTCGAAGTAATCCAGGGATTCGGGGTTGATGAGCGCGCCTCGGTTGGTGACGGGCCGGCCGTTGAGAATGTTAGATACCGCGATCTCCACCTTCTTCATACTGAACGTGTAGGGGATGTCGGGTGCCTCCAGAATCAGCGCGGGCACATGGCGCGGGGACGCCTTCTCCCGCAATTCACGGCGGATCTTCTGCTTGAGCTCGTCGGTCAACGTGTACCCCGGCGCCAGTTTCACAAAGAGAATCACCCGCTGGTCCCCCTTCCAGTTCTGGCCCACCGCTAGGCTATCCGCAACCTCCTCCAACTGCTCCACCACATTGTAAATCTCCGCGGTGCCGATGCGCACCCCCGAAGGCTTCAACGTCGCGTCGGAACGACCAAAGAACGTGATCCCGCCGGTATCGCTGTGGATCATGATGTAATCCCCGTGCCGCCAGACCCGCTTGTGGGGGTAATAGCGGAAGTACGCGTTGAGATACCGCTCGTTGTTCGGGTCATTCCAGAAGTACAGGGGCATGGAAGGCGCGGGCGCTTCGCACACCAACTCCCCTACCTGATCCCACACCGGGTTCCCATCCTCATCGTAGGCCTTGACCTTCATGGCCAGAGCCGGGCCCTGAAGTTCGCTCACGTACACCGGGCTGATGGGATTGCCCGCGGCAAAGCAGCCGTTAATGTCCGTGCCCCCGGAGATGGAATTCAGGTGAATATCCTCCTTGATGCCCTCATATACGTAGCGGAACCCCTCCGGAGAGAGCACAGAACCCGTTTGGGAGATCTCCTTGAGCGCGCTCAGGTCAAACTCCCGGCCGGGCGCGGCCTCCTCCTTGAGCAGGAAGTGGAGGTACGTGGCGCTGGTACCGAAAACCGTCACCCCTTCCTCCTCCATCATGCGCCACATGGTGCGCCAATCCGGGTAATTGGGATTGCCATCCCAAAGGACCACCGTCGCCCCCACCGCTAAAGAACTGACCAGCCAGTTCCACATCATCCAACTGGGGGTGGTGATGTAGACAATGCGATCCTCCCGTTTCAGGTCCGTGTGCAGGATGAGTTCCTTCAGGTGATTGATGAGCACACCCGCCACCCCCTGCACCATCGCCTTAGGCTTGCCCGTGGTGCCCGACGAGAACATGATGTAGAGAGGCTGGTCCGCGGGCACCTGCTCAAAGGTGAGGGAAGGCGTCTCCCCGCTGCCCAAGAGATCCGCCCAGTGCACCGCCTTAGGCACCGCGGAGATATCCGCGCGCTCGGTGGTGTAGGACACGACAACCACCCGCTCCAGGGAGGGGATATGTCGAGCCACTTCCGCGGCCTTGCCCAGGGTGTCGAAGTGCTTGCCCTTGTAGAAGTACCCGTTGGCCGTGAACATGACCTTTGGCGCCAACTGGCCCAGCCGGTCCAACGCGGCCTGTGCGCCCAGATCGGTCGCGCTGGACGCCCACGTCGCGCCCAGGCTGGTGGTCGCCAACATGGCCAGGACCGTCTCGATAATGTTGGGCATGTACCCGATCACCCGGTCCCCAGGCCCCACGCCCATCTCCCGCAGCGCGGCCGCCATCCGCGCGACCGTATCGTACACCTCCGCGTACGTCATGGTGCGTCGCATCCCCGCCTCATTGCGGAAGATAAAGGCCGGATGCTCATCCCGATAGCGTAGGAGGTTCTCCGCGAAGTTCAGCCGCGCGCCCACAAACCAGCGAGCCCCCGGGAACTTATTCAGGTCATCTACCACCTGCTCATAGGGTTGGGACGCGATAATGCCCGCATAGTCCCACATGGTGGCCCAAAATTCAGGAATGTGGTCAATGGACCACTGATAGAGATCCCGGTATGTAGCAAGGTCCAG
>CAYPUG010000010.1:0-24911 GCA_964413905.1 uncultured Anaerolineae bacterium
AGGTCACCGTGGGCTTGTCCCCCATGTACAGACGGGCCCGACTCTTGCCAAAGGAGAATGCCTGGTTCCCTGCACCTTGGGCTTGGCGCATCAGGAAAAACAGGAAGAGTACAATGAGCACCAAGGGTACTACTGTGCCCAACAGGGGCGCCCAATTTTGCCAACGGCTTGTGGGCATCACTTCTACATTAAGGTGGGCAATCGTTTCCTGGGGAACACCCAAGTTGCGCAACGTTTCCGGAACGGAAACATCGGGCTCATGCGGCACCGACACGGTTTTGCCACTTTTAAGATCGACCAGCCATGTGTTTTCCTTGACCCGTATCCGGGTCACCTGATCTTCTTCTACCAGATGAGCGAATTCCGTGACACTGATGCGTTGTGGTGCCGGTTTTGTTCCACCTAATGCTGTGTATACAACTGCACCGATGAGTACAAAAATCAGCAAGTAAATCCACCCGTTTCGCGTTGTTCTTCCACTCATCGCTAAAACGTGTTATCCTTTCTGACCTCTCGGCTGATTGACGGATATTTCCGTTTTATGTGACTCGCTCTAAAGAAAATGTAAGGACTCGTGAGATTTTCTTCCTAAACCTGCGCACGTCCATGACGTGTTACGAGCATGCACGTCCGCCTATATATACGTGCTTAATGCACCAAAAAGTCCTCATGCAACAGGTTCTTCGTAAAAGAAGTGTAGCACATGTGTGGGATGCTGGTCAACTGCCTTCTATCGCGGCAGGGCTTTTCAGGAATTTTACGCTCAGGGGCAGACGGGTAGACCAACGCATAGCCTTGGCCTACCCGTCTGTCTTCCAAGCGGACATATTAATTGCCGATATTACATCTTCCCGCGTTAGGCGTTAGAACGTCGAAAAGCTCTATATTTCGGCCATCATTTGCTCCTTTATGAGACGACCCTGATCTACAACGATTCGGCCTTTTTTGATGACGGTGTGCACCAGGTTCACGCCGTACTGGTACGCGAGGTGTCGGTAGTCGGCCACATCCAGAATAACCATATCCCCTTGTTTTCCCACCTCCAGAGAACCAACGTATCGGTCCATGCCAATAGCATACGCGGCGTTAATGGTGGAGGCGTTCAAAGCTTCGGCCGGGGTAAGGCCCATGTATCGGGTGGCAATGGCCATCATCATGGGCATGGATTCGCACCAAGATGTGCCGGGGTTGATGTCTGTGGCGATGGCCAGGATCCCCCCCATGTCGATGATCTCTCGGCCTTTGGTGTAGCCGGTCTCTGCCAAACCAAAGGGGGTGCCGGGCAATCCGACCGCGGCCGTGTTTGATTGGGCCAACACACGCAGGTGTTCCAAGGGGGTGCTGACCAAGTGATCGACACTGATCGCCCCCATCTCCACGGCTACGGGGACCGCGCCTAATGAGGGCTCAAATTCGTCCACATGGACTTTAAGCGCCATACCGTGGGCCTTGGCTGCTTCCAATAATCGTTTCGTCTGTTCCAGATTGTACGCGCCTCGCTCACAGAAGACGTCGAAGAAGCGAGCCATAGGGCGGTAACCTGTGTATGTGAGATTTCCCTCTTCGTCTTTTTCTTCTACCCGATATTGGAGGTTCGCGACGATGGGAATCATATGGTTGATGAGAAAGTCCACATATGCATCCACGTTGTCGTGATACTCCGGCGGGATGGCGTGTGCACCGAGGAAGGTGGGCACCAAGTCGATGGGGTGTGATTCATCCAATACCCGGATGGCATCCAGCATCTTCAGTTCGGTCTCTTCATCCAACCCGTAACCGCTCTTGGCCTCCGCGGTGGTGGTGCCGTGCAAAAGCATACGATTTAAGCGTTCTCGCGTTTCTTGGACCAATGTGTCCAATGATGCTGCGCGTGTATCTCGCACGGTGCGCAGAATACCCCCCCCAGCCTGGAAGATCTCCAAGTAGGTGGCCCCCTTAAGTCGCATCTCAAATTCGTGGACGCGGTCTCCAGCCCACACCACGTGGGTGTGGGGGTCTACCAGGCCCGGGATAACAGCGTGTCCGTGGGCGTCGATGATGTGGTCGGCGCGGGTGATTTGTTCCCGTACTTCGGCTGTTGTTCCCACTGCGATGATCTGCCCGTTGCGGACTGCAACGGCTCCATCCAGGATAATGCCCACGTCATCCATGGCCGGCCCACGCTTGGGGCCACCGCCGCTTGCACAAGTGACGAGTTCCGTTGCGTGTTCTATAAGCAAATCGACGTGCATTGGTCTCTCCTCCTCAGCGGTTGTATTGCCAATTTACGTAATGACAATGGGATGTTTCATACCCACTGTTGGGTAATAAGTGAAGAATTTCCACCCGTGGGCTCAGAGGATTTCCTCCTTCATCTACAATGCCGATGACTACCCGTTGAGGGTGGGGGGATAAGCGAAATATGTAATATCCCTTCCGGCCCCTGTTATTTGCGCTCTGTGTTGTGTGTATTTCCCCGTTACTTTCCACGCGGACAATGACGCCTGCCAGTGGGTTCCCCTGCGCATCCTGAATGTGCCCGATAATGGCATCTCCCTTACAGGCATTATCATGGCGTGGTTGTTGCTGCAAAGTGTAGGGGTAACGGGCGATCGCGGTGCTTGTCGCCCCCGGTGTGGGGGTCGGAAGCGCTTGCGGTGTGGGCGGTGGAGGTGGTGGGGTAGGGGTCGGCCCTCGGCGTTGGGTGTGCACTTGGAGAGTGGGGGTGAAGGTAGGCCCAGGCGGCGCTACTGGCGGTGTGCCGGGATTTCCCCCCAATAAGGTGTTGATGAATCCTTCCAGGTCGGCTACTTTGGGGGCGGCAATGTTCGTGGCGGTTCGGGCACGTTGATAATGTTCGTGGGCGAGGTACACGCCCGTTGCCAGGATGGCTAAGATCAGGAAGGCCGTCACACTGGTGATCACGTCTCGCATAAACGTTGTTCCTTTCCCTATTTGACGGTTCCGCACCTCTTGATTATAATGCTCTTGTCTTCAGGGCGAGTAGCTCAGCCGGTTAGAGCGCCGCGCTCACATCGCGGAGGTCAGGGGTTCGAGTCCCTTCTCGCCCACCAGGAACCCGCGGGAATACCCCGCGGGTTTTCTTGTATCTTCCGGGGATGTGCTATGTGTACACATGACGCGTGTTTCCGCCTTTCGCTGGTGGTGTGGGGAATGTGGTGGTTGGACATGTTACTCGCATCCCTCGTATCGGTGACAACCTTGCGCACTCATGGAACGTTGTGGTGGGGTGTTCGCTGGGCGTGGCGAATAGGGGTGTGGAGTTGGGCAACCTTCCACATCCCTACGGTCCGTGAACGGCTTTTTCTGTCCCCACCTGAATCTCCCCACGGGATCGTGGTAGCGCTTTTGCTGACCCTGGCATATGTGGGCATCACCCTCATCGCTTGGTTTTTGTCCCAACCTCGTCCACGGCTTGCCATCCTACCGGTTCCTGCCTCTTCCTACGCGTTTGTTCTTTTCGCTTTAGCCGATGCGTTCACACAACAGGCGGTGTATGCTTTAATTCGCGCGAGCGCGCCGAGCTCGCATATCGCCTGGTGGCTTATGTTTGGGGTCGGTGTTTCCCTGTGGCCCTTGGGGTGGGTGGCTCACCACCGAGGGCGTGCTTGGCCCCGTGAGACCGATATATGGGCCTGGTTGGGCATCGTAGGCGGCACCGGATTGGTCCTCTCCACCCAGTTCTTGGGCACCGCCGTTGTGTGGGAATGGGTTGTCCGCATGGCCACCCATGGCTCTGGGGACGTTCGGAAGCTTGCTCCCCCGGAGAAGTGAAATGCCCACGAACGCCGCTTGTGATGAAGAATGGCGAGTACGATGGTTACAGGACCACCAGGCGTGTTAGGATTAGGTTGACAATAATGAGCAAGGCAAACATTACCGCGGCCACGGTGAACATTTTGCGCAGGTCAAAGTAAACGTAGGCGTATTCCCTGACAAAATCAGAAGCGTTCAGACCGCGGTTACCACCTTTCAGAGTTCGCTTCTGAAGTGTTTGGGTAGCCGCCTCGGTCGAGGGCGTAGGAGCGACCTGCGTTACTGTTTGCGGTTGGGGGGCTCGGCCTGTTTGGGCCTTGCGTGTGCGACGACTCTTGCGGCTCTTCTTCTTGGCCATGGATTTTTCATACCTCCTCGCGATAGGTATCCGTCCAATCGATTCGGGCATCCTCTAGAGCCCATATCCTTACCAAGGCCCTGTGAGATGCCTCGTCCTGAGTTACCAACTCAACTTTGCGCGTTTACGTCGGCAATTTCTGCTCCCCCAGTGCGTCAAGGTCCATAAAATGCGGTGAGCAGTCTACCAACAATCAGCCCATATTTCGCTGATTTCGGACACGCGTTCCTGAGATTGCCGCTATCAAAACGGCGACACGGTGTTGCACGCCAAGACTTCCTCAGAATTAGTGAAAGAAGTGATTAGCGCTTTGTCTGGAACATTATAGGATGCCTGGGGAAAGGGTACCAAACCGGTGTTTCTGTGATGCTCGTCCTGAGAGATGGCAGGTCATCCCCCTGAGTGAGTGCGAGGGGTAGGCGGAAGACACAGCTTTCGTCTACCCCTCCGGCCTTCTAGAAGGATGTTCACCGGTTCAACGGCCTGGACAGAGGAACACCACGACGCGTTCCACAGGGGGATGACCCTGTGCACTCTGAGAGACGGGTTTTACGGATGCATTTGTTCCGGACGTGTGCCTAGGGTGACCTTGATCTGCAACTGCTTTCCATCCCTGAGGATGGTCAGGGTGACCGTGTCGCCGGGAGCGTGTTGCAAGAGAAGGTTTTGCAGGGTTTCCATCCGATCGACCTCCTGGTCGTCCAGAGCAATGATCACGTCACCTCCGACCAGAACTTGCTGGCCGTTGACCAGGATGGGCTTATAGCCTCCCTGAAGTCCGGCCTTGTCCGCGGGGCTGTTCGCGAAGACTTGCTCTACGAGTACCCCCTTCTGGTCTTCAGGAAGTCCCATGGCCCGGGCAATCTCCGGCGACATGGTGATGCCCCAAATCCCTAGCCAGGCTTTACCCGGCTCGTGCGGCCTCTGTGTCATGCGTGTCGATCGGGATCGGTCGCGCGCGGCCAAAGTGAGCGGAATGTCCACTTTCTTCCCATCGCGTAATACCGTTAATGTGATTGTTTGGCCGACCTGGGTGTAGCGGGCCAAGTACGTGACCAGATCGTCGAACGTGCGAATAGGGTGTTTATCCACCGCGATAATAACATCGCCACCGGTGGGAACCTCCACTTCTTCGCCGTCGATCTCCACTCGGGCCCGTCGGTCACACCCGCGCAGCCCGGCCTTGTCCGCGGGGCTGCCAGGGATCACTTGGACGACCAGCGCGCCACGTTGTTGTTCATCGAACCCCATGGCCTTGGCAATGGCCGGCTGCAAGGTGATGCCCTTGATGCCGATCCACGGGTGTTCCGCGTAGCCCCTTTGAATGAGTTGGGGGACGACTTTCTTCACGATAATGGAAGGGATGGCAAATCCAATACCGGCGGAAGCACGCACGGGGGAAACAATTGCGGATGTGACCCCCATGACACGACCGTCAATGTCCACCAGCACACCGCCCGAGTTGCCCGGGTTGATCGCGGCATCGGTTTGAATGATGTCAGGAATCAGGTAGTGTCCTCCCAGTGCGCTTTCGTGTTCCGCGGGGAGTGTGCGCCCTAACGCGCTGACCACCCCCACCGTCATTGTTCCTTGGAGACCGAAGGGGTTGCCGATGGCGATGGCGATCTGCCCGACCTTCACCTTGGTGGAGTCGGTCAGGGTGACCGGATGCAGAAGGGAGTGCTTCACCTTCACTTGGATGACGGCCAAATCGCTATCAGGGTCTGTGCCGACCACATGGCCGGGCACTTCCGTACCGTCGTAAAAGATCACTCGGACCCGTGTCGCGTCTTCAACAACATGGTTGTTGGTGACGATATGCCCCTCTTCATCCCAGACAAATCCCGAACCGGTGCCGTGAATGAGAGGTTCTTCACCGAAAAACGGCGCAGTAGGTTCGACCTTTGTCACCTGGATGTGGACAACAGAAGGATTCACCCTTTCATATACCTGTTCCAAATGAGTTTGCAACCCGGTGGCCAAGTCGCCGGATGCTGATGTGGCCGCGTCGGATGGGGAAGACGTATTGGGCACCGATGTAGCCATCTTTGTAGGAGTGGGTGTTGTGTGTGTTTCGGGTTGAGAGGCCGCCACAGGAACACGCGGGACCGTACACGCAGAGAGAACAAAGGTCAGCACTAAAATCCATGTGATTAGATGTGCTCTCTTCACGGTTCTCCTCCTCCTTTTCGCGGGGTGAACACGAAGAATTCGCCGCACACTAAACGGCTCATCACCCCGACGGGGTTTTATCATTTTATACGGTTAAGGGTGGGCGAGGGTTTCGTCTTGTGGCGAATGATCCATGAGTGGGGAGCCCAAGACCACGGTTTCCGCTTTTTCGGCTCTCGGGCGTTTTCAGTCTCGAAAACTCGTGCTTGAGAGCGGCAGGAGCCCGTATGCCCTCGGCATATCGAGGAAGAACAGAAATCTCCCCGTGTGTACACGGAGTTTTGGCGCTCGATTAGAAAATGATCCAAAAGGATCATAGACAGGGCCCGCGTGCGCCTTTTATGATGGAATACGGTTTGGAAAACCTAATATCCGGTGAGATGTGAGGAGGATAACGATGACAACTGCAGCCGACGTCATTCAGTTGGCCAACGATTCCGGCGTGAAAATGGTGGACTTGCGCTTTACGGATTTGTTCGGTAAGTGGCAGCACTTCAGCATTCCGGCCCGAGCATTAAGCGAAGAGTTGTTTGAAGAAGGTATCGGTTTCGATGGGTCGTCCATCCAGGGATTCCAATCCATTCAAGAGTCAGACATGCTCTTGGTGCCGGACCCGGCGACTGCGTTTGTCGATCCTTTCCTAGAGGTGCCCACCCTGGCGATCATCTGCAATATTTTCGATCCCATTACACGCCAGCCTTATTCTCGCGATCCCCGATACATCGCGCAGAAGGCCGAAGCGTACTTGCGCCAGACCGGCATCGCGGACACCAGTTACTGGGGGCCTGAGGCGGAGTTCTTTCTCTTCAACGATGTGCGGTACCAGGTGGAGCCGTACATGTCCTTCTACGCGGTGGACAGCCAAGAGGGGTGGTGGAACAGTGGTAAGGAGTTGAAACCCAATCCGGGGGCGCAGATCCCGCCTAAGCGGGGCTATTTCCCGGTGCCCCCGGCAGATACCCTGCAAGACGTACGTAGTCGGATCGTCCTCGCCCTAGAAGCCGCGGGGGTGCATGTGGAAGTCCATCACCACGAAGTGGCCAGCGCGGGTCAGGCGGAAATCGACATTCGCTTCTCCACCCTGACCCGGACCGCAGATAACATGATGATCTACAAATATGTGGTCAAAAATATGGCGCGGCGATACGGTCTGACCGCGACCTTCATGCCTAAGCCCATGTTCGCGGATAACGGCAGTGGTATGCATACGCACGTCAGTTTGTGGAAGGGGGCGGTCAACGTGTTCTGGGATGAGGCCGGGTATGCCCAACTGTCGGACACGGCCCGTTATTTCATCGGCGGCTTGTTGCGACATGCTGCGGCCGTCCTGGCGTTTGCGGCTCCTACGACCAATTCCTACCGGCGATTGGTGCCCGGATACGAAGCTCCTGTGAATCTGGCTTACTCTCAGCGCAACCGCTCTGCGGCCGTGCGCATTCCTATGTACTCCAAGAGCCCCAAGGCCAAGCGCATCGAGTTCCGTCCTCCTGATCCCAGCGCGAATCCCTACCTGACTTTTGCGGCCATCCTCATGGCCGGGTTGGACGGCGTGCAGAACCAAATCGATCCCGGTGAGCCTATGGACAAAGACCTTTACGACTTACCGCCCGAGGAAGCAGCTCGTATTCCGCAAGTGCCCGGCTCCCTGGGAGAAGCGCTGGCCGCGTTGGAGGGGGATAGCGATTTCCTGCTAAAAGGGGACGTGTTCACGCCTGACGTGTTAGAAACTTGGATTGACTACAAGCGCGCCAATGAGGTGGATGCGGTTCGCTTGCGTCCCCACCCCATGGAGTTTGTGCTATACTATGATGTATGAGTCAAAGAGATGCAATACATGAGGGTTTCTCTAAAAAGGAGAGGGACAAAATTCATCACCTTATCGGTGCCAAAAGCGCCGATAAGGTGATGAATTGCTTTCCTCTTCGTTTCGGATGAGTTCCGAAAAGGTGCATTTTCCCTTGGCGCTTGTGGGAGATGGAAGTTGTGTCGAAAATCTCATGGGTGGACATGTGGACGGATGTGAGCGCGGTCATCCACCGGGCGACGGTGGGCGCGCTTTCGCCTCGGGAGGCTGTGTCTCACATTGTTCGGCGTATCGCCCAAGCGTGGCCCGGAAGCCGCATCCTCGTCCTTGGTTGTTCCCCTTCTCGCGAGGCCTGCGAACTGTGGAGCGAGGGTGGATTTGGCCCATCCGATGATGATCTTCGTGAACACTTGCGGGCCTGCGCAGATGCTCTCCTCGACGGGGCTGTGACTCCTCCTGTTCTTGATGGCTTCACGGTTATTGGATACCCCTTGGAGGGTGAATCAGGGCCTGTAGGCGCCTTGTGTATGGCCCTCCCTTCACGTCATTCCCTGCCCGCGGACGCGCAGCTCGCCTTGGCCGCCATAAGTACCCAAGTGGCCACGTTGATCCTTCACACCCGGTTAGAGGTAGATACTCGGCGACATCTCGACCGTAAAGCGGATGAGTTGCACCGGTTGCGCCGGGCCGGATGGTTGATCTCCTCCCGCTTGCGCTTACAAGATACGTTGGAGGCCATTTTGCAAATGGCCCTCGAGGTAACCGATGCCCGTTATGGCGTGCTGCGTTTAGTCGATGATCGTAGAACGCAATTGTTGACCCGTGCCTTCGCCGGCGAACAATTGAGTCGTCCTGCGGTGGAATCCCTGCCCCTGGATGAGAGCAGCATTACGGGATGGGTCGCTGTACACCGTCGACCGTTGTGCATTGCGGATGTGCGCCAGCCGCCTTGGTCGCAGATTTACTATCCTCTAGACCATGATTTAGAGATGCGATCGGAATTGGCCGTGCCCCTCATCGGTGCGAACGGTCGGCTAGAGGGTGTCATCAATTTAGAAAGTCCTCGGGTAGCTGCGTTCGGTGAAGAGGACCAACATCTCCTCCAGGCATTAGCCACCCAGGCGGTCATTGCTATCCAGGAAGCACGGCTGCTGGACGCGTTGCAAGAGTTAACGCATCTTCTGTTAACCGAACGCACGGACAGGGTGCTGGACCGGCTGGTTCGCCTGACCGAGAATTTGTTGGACGCGGAGGGATGCGCTGTTTGGCTGCGGGAAGGCGAGGATCTTGTATTGCGAGCCGCCAGTCAAGGCCAGCAGATAGGAGAACGCATCCCGGTCTTGGGCAGCTTGGCAGGTGAGGCCATTCATCAAGGTGAGCCGGTCATCGTGGCTGACGTGCAAGCCGATCCACGTTTTCGCCGAGTCTCACTGGCCCGGGCTCATGGGTGGACCGCGGCCTTAATCGCTCCTATGATTGTGGGAGATCGACGGGAGGCTCTGGGAGCGTTTTCCGTGTACTGGGGAAGCGAACGCGCAGGATGGGATGTGCCCGTGTCTGATTGGGATAAGAAAGTGCTGACGTTACTGGCCCATTATGCAGCCCTAGCCGTATGGAACGCCCAACGCCGGGAGACTCTCCAACGGGTCCAGGAGCAGCGCGCGGTCGCGGAAACGTTTGCCGCTTTGGGGGATATCGCCGCGAATGTGTTGCACCATCTGAACAATAAAGTGGGCACCATTCCCGTCCGGGTTCAGGGGATTGAGGACAAGTGTGCATCGGTGCTTGCTCAGACACCTTATTTAGCAACGAACTTGCGGGAAATTGAACACAGCGCTCGTGAGGCTATGGAGGCAGTACGGGAAAGCCTTACCCTGATACGGCCGATTCAACGGGTGCCGGTGAACATCCATCGATGCATCCAGGATGCTCTGAAGTCGGTGGAGATCCCAGATGGTGTATCGGTGCACATTGACCATGTGGAACCGTTGCCCACCGTCATGGCCAGCCGCTACAGTCTGACTTTGGTGTTTGTCAATTTATTTCAAAACGCGGTTGAAGCGATGCAAGGCCGGGGAGATGTGTTCGTGGAGGGACGGCGTCTTGACCGTGAGGTGGAGATACGCGTGCGCGATACCGGGCCGGGCATCCCACCCGAGTTACAGTCTCGTATTTTTGAATTGGATGTGTCCCAGTCACGGCGCGAAGAGAAACACCGGCTTGGGTTTGGTCTGTGGTGGGTGAAAACGCTTCTGGCACGCATCGGGGGATCGGTCCAGGTGCGCAGCAGCCCGCAGAGGGGTACAACCTTTGTGTTGCGTTTGCCCGTTGAAGGTGGGGAATGATTGCTGAGGGAGCCAACAAGCCGACCGCGTTGGTTGTAGAAGATGATCGATCGTGGCGACAGTTGCTCGCGGAGATGCTCGCAGATCTGGGGGTGCATGTGGATGTGGTTGGAGATCTCCCCCAGGCAATTGTGTCCATCCGCGAACGCTCTCATCACATCGCGGTCGTGGATCTCTCGCTACAACCTCTGGACGCACAGAACCGGGATGGGCTACAAGTCATCGCCGCGTTGCGTCGTCACGATCCTAACTGCGTGCCCATTCTCCTCACCGGATACGCGACCGTTGAAGTGGCCGTCCACGCGCTCACCGAGTATCATGTGTTCACCGTCCTGCGCAAGGAAACGTTTAGCCGGCGGGAATTTCGCCGTGTTATCCGGCAAGCGCTAGCTCAAGCCCCTCCGGCCCGAACGTCTCCCATACCGCCCGTGGAGGCGGCATCCCCATCGGATTCGGATTCCTCTTCCCGTGCCCTCGCGCTCGTTGTGGAAGACGACGCGGGATGGCAAAGCATTTTGTCCGAATTGTTGTGTGAGGGCGGGTATGTGCCGGTCCTTACCCGAAGCTATGGGGAAGCGTTGGGTCTGCTACGTCGCAAGCGGTTTTCTCTGGCCGTGGTCGACCTCTCCCTCGCCAGTTCGGTGTCCCCGGTGAGCAACCGGGACGGCTTTCGTTTGCTGGGGACTACACGGTCGCTGGGCATCTTGACCATTGTCGTCAGTGGCATGGGGACCCCAGAGGACGCGGAGGCCGCTTATCGAGAGCAGGGGATTTTCGCGTACGTGGAAAAGCAAGCCTTTGACCGCCGCGCGTTTCTCCGTTTGTTGGATGAGACGCATCAGGTACGGCAGCATGTGCATCCCCTATTGGACGCGTTGACTCCTCGCGAACGTGAAGTGTTGGAATTGCTCGCGCAAGGGATGACCAACAAAGCGATCGCGGAGGCACTGGTCATTTCCCCGAACACCGTCAAACGCCACCTGCAATCCATATTTCAAAAGCTGGATGTGACCACCCGTGCGGCCGCGGTGGCGCGGTATAGAGATTTGCAATCGTGATGGATACATCGATTCCCATGCCATCCCTGGATAAACGTTTGCGTCAGACGTGGCCTCGTCTTTTGGGGGATTCTCCGGCGAGGCACGCTTTGGCAACGTTAGCGCCGTACCTGCGGATTGCACTCTCCCACGTGGAGGATCCCGACCGGGTGTGCGCGTATCTGGATCGACTGTTCGCGACGCCACAGGCGGAACGCGTGGTGTTGATGCTCTCTGCCTCGCCCGTGTTGGTGGACCGCCTGGTGGTGCTCATTGCAGCCAGTGAGTTTTTATCGGAAATTCTTCTACGGCACCCCGAATACATAGACGTCCTGGCCAACAGCGATATGGACGTCCGCCCTGCGACGGTGAGGTCCCTGTATAAGGCGCTTCGTCGTGTGGTGTTTTCTCAAACTACATGGGAGGACCGGGTGGACATGTTGCGTCGGCAACAACGCCGCGAGGTGCTGCGCATCGGAGCGTGTGATCTGTGGGGGTGTTGGGATTTAAGTCGGGTCACCCATGAACTCTCGATCCTGGCCGAGGCGGTGGTGCGTGTCGCGCTGGATTTGGCCTCGAGTCGCACGGGAATTTTCCCGGCGGGTTTTGTGGTGTTCGCTTTGGGAAAATTGGGAGGTCGAGAACTGAATTATAGTTCGGATATTGATCTACTTTTTCTTGCATCCCATGATGTATCCGGATATGTTCCCTTGGCCGAACGATTGGTTGATGTGCTGACGCGAGTTACCGGGGAAGGATTTTTATACCGTGTGGACCTTCGTCTGCGCCCCTGGGGGCAGAGCGGTCCTCTGGTGCTCTCTGTGGATGGGTATCGCCGTTATCTGGACCGTCACGCGCGCTGGTGGGAACGTCAGGCTCTCTTGAAGGCCCGGCCGGTGGCCGGCGATCGAGCGGTCGGCGCGGCGTTTTTGCGGACGTACATCCCTTACATGTTGCGTCATGTTCCGCCCGATGTGCAGATTCACGTGCGAGATATGAAAGCAGATATTGAACGAACACTGCGCCAGCGGGGTCGAGTGTGGGGGGAGGTCAAACTTGGTGAGGGGTCCATCCGGGATGTAGAGTTTATCGTTCAGTACCTACAACTTCGCCATGGAACCCGCTATCCTCAGGTGATAACGAGTAATACCCGCAAGGCGTTGCAGCGGTTGTACAAACGCGGGTTGCTCTCCACAGAGGCTTTTCGTGTCCTGCGTGAGGGTTACACGTTTTTGCGCATTGTCGAGCATTACCTGCAACTGGTCCATAACCGCCAAGTTCATCAATTGCCCCAGGACTCCAAGGCGTTACATCGTTTGGCCCTCCGGTTGGGATATGAAGGACCCGCTGCCACGGAGGATTTTGTTCGACAGTATGAACATCATCGTCGAGCCATTCGCCGTGTGTACGAGAACTATTTGCTTCCTGAACGGGCTCAATCCGCGGGCGCGAAATGGCCTTCTCCTGTGGCAGAGCACACCGCGCGCATGGGGCCGGATTACCGTCGCACTTTTGCCCCAGAGACTCAGGCCCATCACGCGCTTTTGGCCTCCCGTCTGAGTGAGGAAAATCCGGTTGAAATAGAAGTGCGCCCCCTTGAAGAAGGGAGGTGGGAAGTCACCATTGTGGCCTTTGATTATTTAGGCGAACTGTCGCTGATCACCGGCTTACTCTTTGTGCACGGTTTGAACATTGTGGAGGGGGCGGTCTTCACCTATCGGGAGAACGATGGGACCGGTCCCCGTAAGATTGTGGACGTGTTTGTTGTGCAACCCACCCGCGAGAATATTGACGAGATGACATGGACCGAATACCGCCGGGATTTGGTCGACCTTTTGCATTTGCTTGCTCAGGGAAGGCGGGAGGACGCCCAGGGGACCTTGTTGCGGCGGTTTGCTCAGGCCCTTCCCCATTACCCGGAAGTCGCCGAAATCATCCATCCCGTGGATATCGAGGTGGATAACACAACATCTGAGCGGTACACGCTGCTTCGTATTGAGGCGCCGGACACGGTGGGCTTTCTCTACGAATTTACCAACGCGTTGGCGTTGCAGGGTATCTACATCGCCCAGGTGACCGTCTCCACGGTGGGCGAGCGGGTTCGTGATGTGTTATGGGTGACGGATTCGGCGGGTCGCAAAATTCTCGATCCGCAAAAGCAACAAGAAGTCCGTGTAGCGACGGTTCTGGTTAAACAGTTCACGCATCTGATTCCTCGCGCTCCCGATCCCGAGGCCGCATTGGTCCACTTTCGTCAGTTTCTCGCCGATCTATTCGCCCGGCCCCACTGGCCGGAGGAGTTGGTCACTTTACAAAATCCTTCGGTGCTGCACGCGTTGGCCCGCCTGTTGGGGGCCAGTGATTTCCTTTGGGATGATTTCTTGCGTGTCCAGTACGAGCAGTTGTTTCCCATCCTGCGAAATGTGGAAGCCTTACACCGTGGGAAGGAGAAGATCACGCTATGGTTTGAATTGCGTTCCGCTCTCGAGGAGTCGCCCTCTTGGGATGAGAACATTCGGCGGCTGAACGCGTTTAAGGATCGGGAGATGTTCCGCGTAGATATGCGGTACATTCTGGGCATGACGACCATTGACGAATTTGCCGCGGAGTTGAGTGATGTGGCTGAGGTGGTGGTTGAAGAGGCGTATTGGTTAGCTTATGAGCACGTAGTAGCCCGGTACGGTCGGCCGATGTTACCTTCTGGCAGGGAATGTCCGTTAGCCGTGTGTGGGTTGGGCAAGTTGGGCGGACGGGAGATGGGCTTTGCTTCGGATGTGGAGCTGTTGTTTGTCTATCAGGGGAACGGGACCACGACCGGACCGAAGGTCGTGGACAACGCGGAGTTCTTCGAGCGGGTTGTAGAGACGTTTCTGGACATCGTGCGTTCGCAACGGGAAGGCATTTTTGAAGTGGACTTGCAATTGCGACCTTATGGCCGGGCCGGGAGTTTGGCCGTGTCGTTGCGTGCGTTTCAGGAGTATTTCCGGCCCGGCGGGCCGGCATGGCCTTATGAACGCCAGGCGTTGGTGAGGTTGCGGGCTATCGCGGGAGATGAGGCCTTTGGACAGGAAGTCGAGAAGGTGCGGGATGCCTTGGTGTACACGGGAACACCTTTTGACGTGACCGCGTTGCGGGCCATGCGGGAGCGCCAACTTCGCCACTTGGTGCCGGGAGGAACAATGAACGCGAAGTTCAGCCCGGGGGGACTGGTGGATGTGGAGTACTTGGTCCAAGGGCTACAAATCACTTACGGGTTTCCTTACCCGGAAGTGCGGACGCCGAACACGGCAGAGGCGATGCAACGATTGGCCGAGAAGGGAATCCTGTCCCCGGGGGATTACTCGCGTTTAAAAGCAGCCCATCGTTTCCTCAGGGAGCTCATTGAAGCGCTACGTGTGGTGCGCGGTCACGCGCGGGATCTGACCGTACCTCCACCCACGTCCGATGAGGGGCTCTTTTTGGCTCGTCGCATGGGGTACGCGGATCGTGCACCGGACCTTTGGACCGATCTTCTGAATCACATGACGTTTGTGCAGGATTTATTGGATCGATTGTTTTAAAAACTCTCGAGAAGGGCTTGGTAAATCCACCACTGTCGTTCCACTTCCCGGACGTAGGTTCGAGTTTCAAGGAGGGGAATGAGTTCGGTAAAGCGATCCCGGTCTTCTCCGTAGAAGGAAAGCCAGCGGTCCACATTACCGGGACCGGCGTTGTATGCGGCCAGTGCCGCGGTTCGATTTCCCTCAAAACGGTGAAACACAAAGGCAAAATAGTAGGTGCCCAGGCGGAGGTTCAGCAGGGGGCGATAAAGTTCCTCTTCCCGCTGGATCGAGATTCCCAACCCCCGGGCCACCTCGAGAGCGGTTTCGGGCATGAGTTGCATGAGCCCCCGCGCGTTGACCGTACTGGTGGCTGTGGTGGCAAAGTGACTTTCCTGCCGGATGATAGCGTAGATGAGCGCGGGGTCCAGGTCGAACGCCCCGGCTACATCGGTGATATGGTCCCGGGCCGGTGTGGGGAAGAGAAGGGGCCAATACGTGGCGGGCACTTCGGCGAGCGTGTACCCGCGGATGCCCATTGCTCGGAGCGCGGCTTGTATGCCCAATTGGGGGTAACCGCTGTTGAGCAGGATTCTCCCCAGGGTCAGCAACGCCCGTTCATCTTGCAAATGGGAGATAGCGGCTGCGTAAGTGCGAATACTCTCGGTTTCCATGCCTGCACTTTCACACGCGGCTGCTCGCTGGAGGGTAGCAATGACATCTTTGCTCACGTTCACCTGCCGACGCCAATGGGCAATCCGTTCGTCTGGGGGCATGAGGCTGCTGAGGTCGAGATGTTCACTTTGACCACGAGGTGGGTGCCATGGTGGGACCGGTTCTCCCAGGGCGTCGAGACGCTCTGCCGCGCGGAACGCGTATACGCTGTTCGGCCGCCTCGCAGCCAGATATGTCCATTGTTCACGGGCTGCCTCTGTTTGTCCTCCCTCCGCATAAGCTATGCCCAGCCAATACCGTAATGCGTACTCCCATACGGGATGAGGAGCGGATGTCAGGCTGCGTTCCAACAATGTAATGGCGTTCTGCGGGTGGTCGGGGAGATAGAGAACGGAGGCCACCAACGCGGCACGTGTCCCCTCGCGTGTCCCGGGCCATTCGTAGGCCAGCCGAGCGTATTCGGTTCGGGCATTTTCCAAATTTCCCATCAGAAGCCACCGGTCTGCGATGGTCAATTGTGCTCGGGCTTTCAGCCGCGGGGATGCTTTTGGGTGGTGTGTGAGTTCACGGAGTACTTGAAGGGCACGTTCTGGGTGTCCGCTTTGGCGGTATAGGGTGGCGAGTTGGAACCAGGCGGTGTCCCAACAGGGACATTCAGGGGATGTACGGATGATGGTTTGCCATTCCTGGATGGCCTGTTGCATCTGGCCCAGGCCGGTATAGGCACGTGCCAGGTATGCGCGGGCATCCTTGTGTGGGGTTGATGTGTGCCGGAGGTAGTTTATCAGCGCCTTGTACGCGGGTCCGTACGCGCCGGCTTCTACATCGACCACGCCGCGGGTGTAGTCATCTACCCGTTGGTCGGCCTCTACCAGGATGATCAAAGCCCGATGCGCGTAGGGGATGAGTTCCGGGTGCACGTGTGCGGGCCGGCTGCCGCCCTGAGTTTCCACGGCCAGTTCCACGCAGGCTCGTAAATCCCGATAGGCTTCCTTGGGGTGCCCTAACAGGAGGTACATCCTCCCTCGATCTAAGTACGCTTGGGCCCGCCAGATGGCCGGGACGTCCTCTTTCAACAGGGATGTGTACGTGGTCAGTGCGTCCTCGATGCGCAAGTGTTCGGCCAACGCGCGTGCCCGTTCCCATGTCCACTTGTACTGCTCATCGCCTTGGGCCCGTGCAATGGCCTGTCGGTACGCGCGGTCGGCCGTGGCCCCATCGCCCCATTCCTGCTGGAGACGGGCCATTTCATGGTACGCGAGGTCGGCCAGTCGAGGGGAGGGCGTCAGTCGGACGTAAGCGCGATACGCGTTTAGGGCATCGGCAGGTTGGCCGATGTCCTGCAAGGCATGGGCCAGCACCAAATACACCTCCGGGGGTACACTTCGCCCTGCTTCGGGCTTAAGCGCTTGCAGCAGGGGGATCGCTTCGTTTGGATGCTGTTCTCGTAGGAGCACGCGGGCTAGGAGGAATTGCAGATAAGGAGAGGGAGACGTTTGTAAGGCGTGCTTCAGCACGCGTTCCGCGCGTTTGTCGTCTCTGAGCCACAGGGTGTTTGTGAGGGTGCGACTTAATTGTTCGTCGGCCAGGGGGGTAGGGGTGAAGGTTGGTGTAGGGGGCGATGTGGGCGTGACGGTGGGAGATGGGGGGGCTGTGGCTGTTGGGAGTACGGAGGGTGGGGACGGTGGGGGCATCTGTTTGCAGGCGCGGATAAACAGCAGGGCGGCGATGAAGATGATGGCGAGACTGGCCAGAACGAGTTTATGAAACGTCGGCATACACTCCCCTTTTGCAGGGGAAGTGTATGCTATTTTTCTCCGAGAGGCAAACAAGGGGCACTTTTCTCAAGGGGGGAGAAATACGGTTAGTGAGCCAGGTATGGCAGGTAGCCGTGTAGATGGGTCCGACTTTCTGCCTGCGCCGGCACGTTCACTGCCCACGGGCCAAAGCGTCCGCCTTCGGGTGTAGTCAGCAGGTACAGGTAAGTAGCCCCGGCGTCGATATTCGTGTCTACGAATTCATAGGCCGCGCCCTGGGCGTGTTGTTCGGTAGGAGCGATGGGCCTGGATGTCAACCGGTGCCATTTGCCGCCGGCGCGCGACCGCCACACGTCAAACGCGGGGGCCAAGGGGAGTGGGATGGAGACGCTCCAGCGAAGGTGCACGTGTCCAGTTTCCACCCGGGCGGTGAACCGGCTGATGGTCACCCATGTGGGAGCGATGTATCCGAAGTTAATGTTTTGGTTCTCCCGTAACGTTGCGGAGAGGGAGAAGGTTTGGGGACTGGGGGATGTGCGCACGTAGCCGCTGATCTGGTAAGGTGCTTCAACCGAATAGGTGCCGGGCAGAAGGTTTTCCACCAGGTAACGCCCGTCTGATGCGGTAGATGTGGTGATGTCCACGGCATCACCCAGCACGTTGGTGCCGGTGATGTGGATGGGCACATTCTGGATGGGGGTGTTTTCACTCGCATCTTGAACGGCGTTTCCGTTGGGGTCTACCCAGGCGATTCCACCGATGCGTCCTGTGGGCACCAGCCCGATGTCCCAATTGTCTGCCGTGTCCCCACTTTGGACGGTGAAGAGCGGGGTACGCGCGGTCTCTCGTTCTACGTCGCTGTCTTGGGTGTCATCACCCGCGTTCGGACGGGTGACCGCGTAGCCGTTCGGTATAACCACGTGAACGAAGTAGTCACCGGCAGGAATCTGGGAAAACGTGTAATGTCCTTGCTCATCCGTTTGTGTGCTGGCGAATAGGGTTTCAGCGCTGCTGTACAGTTCAACACGCACCCCCGCTATACCGGTTTCGTCGTCATCTTGTATCCCGTTGCCGTTCGCGTCCTCCCAGACATAATCGCCGATGGTGGCGCCCTTTCCGGAACCGCCGGCAACTTGGGCTGCTTGTACGGCCTGGTAAGCATCCACTCTCCCATATCCATAAAGGGGGTCCCATCCAGGCTCACCTAAATCAACGGCTGAACTCTCAAGCAAGTTTTCGAGATCTTGATTCGTCAAGTTCGGATTTACGGATAACATGAGTGCAGCCACGGCTGCTACATGGGGGGAAGCCATCGAGGTGCCACTGCGGGAGGCGTAAGGCCCGGCACCACCTTCCCAGTCCGTGCTGTAAATGCCTACACCCGGAGCGGCCAAGTCCACGTAATCCCCGTAATTGGACGCACTCCAATGCCGATCATCCCAGTCCGTGGCGGAGACGGCCACCACGTGGTCGTACGCGGCCGGATAGACCGGGGCGTCACTGCCGTCGTTTCCCGCGGCTGCGACGATCAGACTCCCCTTGTTCCAGGCATAGTCTACTGCGTCCTTAAGGAGCGAGGAATCTACTGTCCCGCGCAGGCTCAAGTTGATGATTCGTGCCCCGTGGTCCGCCGCGTAGGTAATGCCTTGGGCGACTTTGCTGTAATATCCGGCACCGGAGCTGCTGAGCACTTTAACGGCCATAACCCGGGTGTTGTACCCGATGCCGGCAATACCCACGCCGTTGTTCGTCGCGGCTGCAATGATGCCTGTTACATGAGTTCCATGTCCGTTATCGTCGGAGGGATCATTATCATCGTTGACGAAGTCCCACCCCGGGAGAACTTTGTTCTGGAGGTCTGGGTGATTCATGTCCGCACCGGTGTCTACCACTGCGACCAAGATGTCAGCCTGACCGGTGGTAATGTCCCATGCCTTATCGGCTTGAATGATCTGAGGACTGTATTGGTGTAGGTTGAATTCCGGATCGTTGGGAGTGAACGCGGCCACAACTTGAGTGTCTTCCTCCACGTACATAACGTCCGGGTCGGTGCGGTATGCCTGGATGGCGGCCTGAGCGCGCGCCCTCGGCACTTCAATCACCAGGACGTTCAGCTGGGGGATGCGATCCACCACTACACCTTCGTGCACAGCGCTTTCGTCCAAACGCGAAGAGGAGAAAAAGGTTGGCCGATATTTAACGATGAGGCGAACGAGAGGAAGGCCCCGATGAGTGTCCGCAAAGGTTGGGACCGGAGTAATAGCTAGCACAAATATAGTAAGTATCAGGATAACTCCCCCCCAATACCGGTGCTCTTTCATCGTTTCATCCCCCACTCGATTAAATTTCCTTTGTTTATTCGTCGAAAAGCGAATTGTTTGCTTGTTCTTTCTATTTCCACTATAGGATGATTTTTAAGAATCGCAATGGATAATGAGTAGGGGGAAACTGTACAGATAATTTGTGACGCGTACGCGGTGGGATTAGTGGATCTCTAACAGTACCGAGGGACTAAAACGAGGTGGGGGCAGTGGAGGGCAACCACTGCCCCCGTGATCCAGGGCTTTTCAGAGATTTTACACTTAAAGGCAAACGGGTCGGCGACGGCATTACGATGGCTCAACCGCCGATACAGCGCCTTCCCGTGTTAGAGCATTGAAAAGCCCTACCGTGATGTGGGATGTATTTCCGGCGTGTGCTCCCTGTTCGTTAGCTTAAAAGAAGAATTTCCTCCTCTTCCTTTACATTAAGCCCATAAAATTCGGTGGGCCAGTCCTGATTGACCGACAAAACTCTGCGAATGCACCTTGACCTAGGAGGAGGAAGGGAAATTCGTGGGATTTTCGCCGCCGAAGGCGGCGAAAATCCCACGAATTTCTACTTCTTCTTTACGCCGAGGTACATGAAACGCGATGTGTCAGTCAATCAGGTGATCCTCATCTCCATTATACAGCTTGCTGACAATTTTTCGGTTCAGAGTGTGATGAATGGCTCTCTTTTGGTGTACAATGGATTCTGTCATACAGACTGCAAAAGCGATCTGGACGACCGACCGAGCGACCGCGTACGCGCGTCGGTCTGAAAAGGTGGGGGTTCTCTTTTGGGCCAAGATGTGTAAAGCGCAATGTGTTTGCCAACCCAGGGAGGGAGAATGATGGATGAATTAGCGGGTGTGTTTGCTCCTATTGTGACGCCGTTTCGGGCCGGAGGAACAACGATTGACTTCGCGTGGTTGCCCTATTTGCTCTCCTATCTGGAATCCCACGGTCTGGACGGTGTGGTTCCCATGGGCACGACAGGCGAAGGACCCTCGTTGAGCCCGGATGAGCGAAAGGCGTTGCTGGACACGGTGATGGCTCGGCGGGGAAAATTGCGGGTTATCGCGGGGGTGGGAACACCCTCGTTGGCTCTGACTATCGAGCTCACTCGCCATGCATTTGCCTCCGGCGTGGACAGCGTGTTGGTGCTTCCCCCGTACTATTGGCGCAACGTTTCGGATGAGGGCTTGGCAACGTACTTCCGCACCCTGTGCGATAAGGCCGTCCAACCCGGTGAGAAGATCATGCTCTATCATATCCCCCACATCAGCGGCGTGCCTATTACGTTGAACATGTTGGATAAGTTGATGGAAACACATGGAGAATGCATTCTGGGGCTAAAGGATTCTTCGGGGAATCCGCGCAGCGTGTTACAGTTTATGCGGCGATATCCCACACTCAAGGTCTTCGTCGGCAGCGATGATCTGGCCGGGTTTGCCTATGAGATGAGGGCCGCGGGTACCATTTCCCTGGCGGCCAACGTGGTGCCGGACAAATTACAGGCTCTGCGACGTTTGGTGCTCTCTGGCAAGGATTACACTCAGGCCCAGGAGGAATTGAGTGCGCTGCGGGCCTTACTGGTTGAATTTAGCCCTGTTCAGGCTTCCTTGAAGGTGTTATTGTCCAAGATCTTGAGCACTCCGCTGACGTTCGTTCGGCCTCCCCTGCTCAACTTGACGGCCGAACAGCAATTTAGTCTGTTGGCGAAAGCACGGGAATTGCCCATCTTGAAAGATCGCAGTCTGTAACGGTAAGGAGCGTGAGGAGTGATGGAACGCATTTACTTGACCTGGAATGATGTGGACATGCTCATCGACAAGTTGTTGCCCCAATTCACGCATCCTTTTGATGCGTTACTGATGATTACCCGGGGCGGCATTGTGCCGGGCGGTATCCTGGCCGAAGCACTGGATATCCGCTATGTGTTAACCGCGGCGGTGCGTTTTCCGGCCACCGAGGGTGTGGAGAAACGTTTGGCTTGGCCTACATTCCTTCAGTTTCCAGAGGATGCACTGCTGGAAGGCCGTCGCGTGTTGATTGTGGATGACGTGTGGGATGATGGTCGCACGATTATGACGGTCAAGGGGCGGGTGGAACAGGCCGGGGCTCTGCCGGAACTTGCCGTTCTGCACTACAAGCCCACTCGCTCTTTGTTTCCAAAAAACAAACCGGATTATTTCGCCGCCATCACGGATAAGTGGGTAGTTTATCCTTGGGAATTGCGTCGGGGCGGAGAGATGATTCGTCCTATCACCCCCAGTCCCTTGTCATAAGGGGGCGTCGTGTGATGTTCGCTCCTTACAACGGCGAACATCACACGACGGGTGAAATCTATGATTTTTATGTGCGGTAAGCTCCGTTGATGGTGACGTAGTCGTGGCTCAGATCGCACGTCCACACTTCCGCTTCCCCATCTCCTAGACCCAGGTCCACCAGGACGTCGATTTCCGGTTGTGCAAAGATGTGGGACGCTTCATCCTCGCTGTAAGAGGTAGGAGTGCCGCCGGCGACAACCTGCAGGGCCGGTCCCCGACGGCCTTCCCGGCCTCCCGCGAACCAGAGATGGACCCGATGGGGATCGACCTGGGCGCCGGAATACCCGACCGCGGCCAGAACGCGTCCCCAATTAGCGTCCCCACCGTAAAACGCGGTCTTACAGAGCGGCGAGTTCGCAACCGCTTTCGCAGCTCGCAACGCGTCCTCTTGGCTTACAGCTCCACGCACTCGGATGGTGACGAACTTGGTTGCCCCTTCACCGTCACGGACGATCATCTGGGCCAGCGTGCGACTGACCTGGGTGAGCACGTCCACAAACAGGGGAAAGCGGGGATCGTCGGCGGAAAGGATAGGAGGATGTCCCACTTTTCCGTTCGCCAGTACGACCACCGTGTCATTCGTACTGGTATCCCCATCCACAGTGATGCGATTGAAGGAAGCTTCCACAGCGTGCCGGAGTGCTCTTGCTAACAGTTCTCCGCTGATGGCCACATCTGTGGCGATGACCGACAGCATGGTCGCCATGTTGGGATGAATCATTCCTGCCCCCTTAGCCATTCCACCGATAACCGCGGGCGCCAAGGGCGCGGGTAAGGTCTCTTGGGTGAGTTTGGGCACGGTATCTGTGGTCATAATGGCGTGCGCTGCTTCCTCCCAGCCGTCCTCGCGCAGTTGCCGGACCAGGTCGGGCAGTGCGCGTTCTATCTTCTCTACGGGTAGGGGAACACCGATAACCCCGGTGGACATGATGAAGGCCCGGTGAGGCGGTAAGTCCAGGGCCTTTTCCGCGGCTTGAGCCATGCGTCGGGCCGCGCGCATCCCGGGTTCTCCTGTGCACGCGTTGGCGTTGCCCGCGTTGATGAGGACGGCTTGGATACGCACCTCCGGATCCTGGACGAGATCGCGGTCGTACAGGACGGGAGCCGCGGCGAACGCGTTCTGTGTGAACACCGCCGCAGCCGTCGCAGGCACGTCACTCACGACCAGGGCCAAATCCAAGGCGCCATTGCGTTTGATACCGGCAGCCCCCCCTGCTGCCCTAAAACCAGGAATCACCAACCTACTCATCCCCGCCTCCTTCTAATCGCGCTTGAATTTGGTGTAATCAGGTGCAGTGTACGGACTCACGCCCCCACCTTCTATATTGACTAACGCCCGCACTTTGAGGGGAAGGCCGAAGAGTTTGATGAACCCTTCCGCGTCCTTCTGGTTGTACACGTCGCTTTCGCCAAAGGTGGCGTAATCCTCCCGGTACAGGGACGTAGGAGACTTACGTCCAACGACCCAGACATTGCCCTTGTACAACTTCAGGCGAACGGTGCCGGTGACGGTTTTCTGCGTCTCGCGGACGAACGCGTCCAGCGCCTCGCGTAGCGGTGTAAACCACTTGCCGTCATAGACCAAGTCCGCGTAACGGAGCGCGATTTGCTGCTTGTAGTGCAAGGTGTCCCGGTCCAAGCAGAGTTCCTCCAATGCCTGGTGGGCGGTAACCCAAATGGTGCCTCCCGGTGTTTCATAGACACCGTGGGATTTCATTCCCACCAAGCGGTTTTCCACCAGATCTACCCGGCCGATGCCGTGTTTGGCGCCCAATGCGTTCAATTCTTCCATGATGCCTACTAACCCTCGGGACACACCGTTGATGCGCACGGGTACGCCTTCTTCGAAATCCAGGGTGATGTATTCCGGCTCGTCCGGCGCGTTCAGAGGATTCACCGTCAGTTTGTACATGGCCTCTTCGGGTTCCAGCCACGGATCTTCCAGGGGGCCCCCTTCATGGCTCATGTGCCAGAAGTTCGCGTCCCGGCTGTAGATGGATTTGCGGGTGTGAGTGACGGGTACATTGTGTTGGGCCGCATATTCCAGCGCGTCCTCCCGGCTGCGGATGTGCCATTCTCGCCAGGGGGCGATAATTTTCAACTTAGGGTTAAGGGCCATGTAGGTAAGTTCAAAGCGCACTTGATCATTGCCTTTCCCTGTGGCACCGTGCGCTACCGCGTCCGCCCCTTCCAGTTCTGCAATTTCCACTTGGCGCTTGGCAATGAGCGGGCGGGCCATGGATGTGCCCAGAAGATACTTGCGCTCGTAGATGGCACCGGCTTGGACGGTGGGGAGCACATAATCTCTCAGGAATTCCAGGCGCAGATCTTCAATGTAAATTTTGCTGGCGCCCGACGCCAAGGCCTTTTCCTCGAGCCCTTCCAATTCTTCCTCTTGACCTAAGTTCGCTGTGAAGCAGATCACTTCACAGCCATACGTTTCTTTAAGCCAAGGGACAATGACCGACGTGTCCAAACCGCCGGAATAGGCAAGAACGACTTTCTTGATCTCTCCTTGTGCCATGATTGCTCACTCCTTCCTTTGTGTGATTGGGTTTCAAAAAGGGAGGGCATCTTTCTTCCTCGTGAGTTGCCCGATTATTGGGTAAACAAAAAAGCCACGGGGGTTATGAGAACCCACGTGGCTTTACGGGCGAGAGGCGTTCTGCACCAGGACAACGCGCGCTATCCCAGGCGGGGAGGCCTCCCGCCCGGCCTGTACCTCACGCGCAGCCCAAAAGTCTGTCCGTAGTGCATTGTCATCCTCCACAGTGTTGTCATAATTATGAGGGAAACTGCCGCGAACGTCAAATCTTGTGAGTGGGGGCAAGGGCG
>CAYPUG010000010.1:25011-30867 GCA_964413905.1 uncultured Anaerolineae bacterium
CCGAGAAGACAGGGTGAAGTTTGGGTTCAGTTCCGATCCGATATACACTTATGTGCTCGGCTTGAATTCCCTGTGAGGAGCACTCATGGCGCAACGGCGACAGGATGTTTTAATGGGAAGCGGGATCGCGGTGGGGGCGGCCGTGGTAATGTTCATCCTGACCGCGGTTTGGCCGGATACCCCCGACGGTTGGTTTCACCTCCAACGTGTGCGAGCCTTATCCGACGCGTTACGTTGGGGGGTGATGTACCCGCGCTGGTTTCCGGACTTTGCGTTTGGCTACGGGTACCCGGTTCTTAACTTTTACGCGCCGGCTTTCTACTATGGCCCTGCTCTTTTGCACTTGTTGGGCGTGGAGGTTATCTCAGCCGTGCGGGGGGTGCTCGTTCTCGGGTACGGCCTCTCCGGTCTGACCGCTTACATGGCTGCTCGGCGCTTCTTTTCCCCCTGGGGCGCGGGGGCCGCAGCCGTTTTGTACCTCATGTATCCGTATCATCTTTATGACCTGTTTGTCCGCGGCGCGTATCCCGAATTTTTCGCCTTCATCTGGCCGCCTCTTCTCTTGTGGGCTGCTCACAGGTTACACGTCCATGGCCGCCTTTCAGATACCCTTTGGGTGGCGTTCGCTTGGGGCGGCTTGATCGTGACGCATAATTTGACCGCGTTCATGGTGGGGTGGGTCTACGGCGTGGTCCTGTTGGTGTTGATAGGGCGTGAGCCACGAGTCGCAGTGCGGCATGGGGTGGCGTTGTTCCTGGGGACGTTGTTGGTCGCGTTCTACGTGTGGCCGGCACTTTGGGAGATGCGATGGGTCGGCTTGGGAGTAGGACCCGATGCGCACGGTTATGCTCGTCACCTTATCGCCTTGCGGGAGTTATTTACCTGGGCGGAGGTGTATCCCTATCCCACCGCGGATGTGCCGGTGGTGCCGGTGCCCGCGTACATGGCCCTTTTACTCGGTACCGTGTCGGTAACAGGGTTGCGGAAACGACGTTTGATGTGGGTGGTCCTGGCAGGAGCGGTTTTGATGCTCTTGTTGCTTATGTCCCGGATATCCTTTCCGTTGTGGGCCACGTTGAGTTTCGCGTTGGGAAAGTTGCAATTCCCCTGGCGCTGGCAGACGTTGTTGACGCTGGGTGGCGCCCTGTTGGTGGGGCTTCTGGTGGATGCGTGGACCCGGCAACGTCCGGTTCTCCGCGTGGTGTTCGCGGTGGGGGTTGCTCTGTACCTGGGTGTGTACGGACTGCTGGGCTTGCGGGTGGTGCCGGCATCGTATACCTCTCGTGATGTGACCGTGGAGCGCATGTGGGCTTTTGACGCGGCACACGGGCAAGTGGGGGCCTCGTGGACGGGTGAATTTCTGCCCCGTTGGGTCACCGAACAGCGGTGGGCCATCGGGCGGGAACCTACTACAATAACCGTGTTCCCCGCGTCGCAAATTACGGATCTTCGTCTGCGTCGAGAAGGGTATTTGACGCTGAGTGGAACGTACACGGCCACGCTGCCCAGCATGTTGACTTTCCATCGCTTCTATTATCCGGCGTGGCAGGTGCGGGTAGACGGTCAAGAGGTGGCCACCGTTCCCCTGACAAACTTGGGTTTGCTATCCGCTCGTGTGCCCCCCGGCCGCCATACTTTTGATGTGCGTTGGCGAGCGACGTGGGCGGTCAATGGGGGGCGGGCTTTGAGCGCCCTGGGGTGGTTCTTGGTGTTCGGGGTGATTGTGTGGAAGGGGCAACGAATGCCTTCTCGTTTGGCCGTCATCTGGGTGCTCGTCGGCGTGTTGGCTCTGGTGGGCTCTCTGGGCTTTCTTGAGAAGCGAGTCCCTCTGGCCCTCACGAGCGTTTCCTATCCTGCAGTGAGCCTTGCGGGGGCCCGGGTCGATGTGCGTGGGCATCGCGCGGTGGTGCGGTTGCACTGGTTGGTACGGCGATACGCCCCCGGCCTTACCGTGTTCGTCCATCTGGTGGATGCAGGGGGCCATGTAGTCGCCCAACATGATGGACCTCTTGGAGGACGGTACACCCCACCTGCGCGACAATTTCCCGGCTTTCTGCTGCCCGATGACCATCCGGTTTCTCTCGGAGGAATTACACCGGGTGAATATCGCTGGGTTATCGGGCTCTACCCTCCAGAAGATCCGACTCATCCTCTTCTTCCTGAGGGGGCGACTATCCCCTTTGTGGAGATTGGGAGTGTGACTGTGGGAGGGCAACAGTGAGAGTTCGGAGGGAGAGAACGGCCTGGGTAGTGGGCTTGATCCTCCTGGTCCACATGGTGTTGGCCGGGGCTTACAGTGTGTGGGTTCCCCTTGGCGAATCTCCGGATGAGGCCGACCACTGGGCATACATCCAATATCTGGCGCGGGAACATCGTTTACCTCGGGGACCTGAACTTACTCAAGCCAAGCATCCGCCCTTGTATCATGCCGGTGCGGCCCTGGTGGCGTTGGCTGTTACCCCCCATGTGGGTTCGGTAGACAGTCGTCTTTTCTTGCGTTCGAACCCAGACGTGAGTTTTCGCCCCGCGGATGTGACCACCGGCGCGTACGGATACAATTCCTTTATCCACACCACTTATGAAGATTGGCCCTGGCAGCCGGGTCCTAGAGCTTTTCACTGGGCGCGCTTTTGGTCTGTTCTGTTGAGCACATTGACCGTGTGGGTGGCCTACCGAGCTGTACGTTTGGCGTTTGCTTCTCAGGGGGAAACGCCGGCCATTCTGGCCGCGGCGTTTGTCGCGTTTTTGCCGGAATTCGCGTTTATCGGTGGCGTGTTGAACAACGATACCATGGCTGCTTTATTGGCCGGGTTGGCCTTGTGGGGGGGGCTGGCCATGTTCCGCTCTGAGAGATGGTTGGCCGGATGGTGGACTCCCGTAGCCTTGGGGTTGGGCGTGTGGGCTAAGGTGAGCACTCTTGCAATGTGGCCTGTGGTAATCTGGCTGAGCGGTACGCCTCGGCGTCGAGCCTCTTCAATGGGTTGGACTACAGGCCTGGCGGCCGTTCTCGCGGCTCCTTGGTTTATTCGAAATGTTCTCCTTTATGGTGATCCGTTGGGTATGGCCTTAGTGCGGGCCACTGTGGATGTACGCACAACACCTTGGACATGGGCCGATACCCGCTGGTTAATTAGTGGGTGGTTTCACTCCTTTTGGGGGAAGTTCGGAAGTGCGGGACACATTCCGATGGCCCCTGGGATATATGCGGTGTTGGTTCTGGTATCCTTGATCGCCCTCTTGGGGCTTGGGCGGGGGTTTTGGAATCGGTCCTTTAGCCGGGAGATGGTGGTTCTCTTCGGTGTCGCCGTGATAAGTGTCGCCGCGGCCATCTGGCGGTATTCCCTGATCGCCTTGGGGACTGACCAAGGACGGTTGTTGTTCCCCGCTTTGGTTCCCATCTCTGGGCTGGTTGCCGCGGGTTGGTTGGCCTGGGTGCCCCGCCATCGATGGCCCCATGTGACGAGCCTGTTCGTTCTGGCCCTGGGTGTTCTGGGAATTTACGGAGGGGTGGGCGTCATCCGACCCGCGTACGCGCCTCCGCCCTCGGCTCATGAAAGTGAACACGTGGGTCCGAGTTCGGCCGTACGTTTTGGCTCACTGGCGTTGGTGGGCTGGGAATTCACCGACAATCTGACGTTGTACTGGCAGGCCCAGGAACCGATAGCAGAGGATGTGCGGGTGGTCGTACGTTTCGTGGATGAGAGCGGACACATAGTTTGGGAGTGGAAGCGCTCTCCCGGCGCAGGACGTTGGAGCACGGATCACTGGCCTAGGGGCTATGTCATGCGGGATGTGTACCCATCAGAGCGGTGGCAGCATATAGCCCCGGGAGATTACCGGGTAGAGGTTGGAGCGTATGTGTTTATGGGAGATTATATCTACCCTCAGGGCCACGCGTCGCCTTTTGTCCCCTTAGGGGAGGTGAAAATAAGAGAGTAGATAAGGTTCAGGAGGTCATTAGGTGCTCGAACGCATCCATAAATGCTTCCTCAATGAGCGTCCACCCGCGATCCATGTGATAGATCTCGACCGCTTCCTCGATGAGATCGGAAAATTCCCCCTCGGAATAATCCAATTCCCGCGACCAGCGGTCAATGAGCCGTTCGATCTCGCGTTGCCTTGGATGGGCAATCTCCCTCATCAGCAGGGCGCCCAAGATAAGGAGCCGTAGCCCCTCATCCACTCGACCTAACTCGGTGGCCATCATGCCCAATTCCGCATGGCCCCGGTCCGATCTCCCACCTCCTGCTGGATGGCCAGGGCCATGCGGAATTTTGTATGGGCGTCCCGATATCGACCTTCGTGAACGTCAACGGTGGCCAAATAGTGCCACGTTGCCGCGGCTGCGTATCGATTCTGCATATGTGTACAACCTCATTATCCAAGGATACAGTTTGATGCCCCCTAGGATCATACCCATTCCGAGCAAGATCGCCAAAACAATTTTATCAGCACGTGACATACGCAGAGGACGCCAGACAGTACGGCGCCGTCCTTCGGGAAGCGTTGCCCCCAGACCTCGGGTTTCTAGGGCCCAGCCCAAGGATTGGGCCATGCGCAAGGTGCTGATGATCATCGCGACAAGAATGGGTAAACGAGCCCGCAGTCGTTGCCACCAATGCCCCCGGTCCAAGACCAAACCGCGTGCTTGTTGGGCATCCCGAATTTGCTCGTAGAGAGCGGCTACTGTGGGCAGGTATCGGATGGCCAGAGCAAAAATGAGCGCCCATGTGTGGGGCATCCCCAAGCCGAGGAATGTGCGCAAGATCTGATCGGCGGGAGTAGTGAATAGCCACATGAAGGCAGCAAATGCCAGGGCATCCAGACGCATGACGGCCCACCCTCCATGCCATAATCCTCCCCAGGAGAGGTGAAACGGCCCCCACGACCAGAACGGCGTCCCCATCGGTTGGAGGAGAAACCAAGCCAGGGGCACGAAAACATGCAGGGGGAGCATCATCAACCAGACCCACCGGATGCGCGGCCACGGAATGCCCACAGCGAACAACAGGCCATGCAGGAGCACCAAGATTGTTCCGATGACCGTCGGCGTGGGCCAGAGTATGACGATCAGTACAATCTCCAGAGCAAGTATCAACTTCACCCGTGGATCCAGACGGTGAAGCCAGGATTGCCCTGCCACGTAGAGGTCAAAGCGGACGCTCATTCGGCCCTCCTCCTTCGTTGGACACCGATCCAGGCCGAGATGAATTCCTCCACGGTCAGAATCCTGGCGGGCATTCCCCAAGATTGCAGCGCGCGGGCCAAGCGCGTGACCGGTGGGGGCACCAAGTGAGCCCTGCGCAACACATCGTCTTGTTGAAAGAGGTCCCGGGTGGAGCCGTCGAAGACCACGCGTCCCTCCAACAAAACAATAGCTCGGGGTGCCCATTCGGCTACCGTGCGCATATCGTGAGTAATGAGGATAATGGTGTGCCCCACTTGATGGTAGGCCTTAATGAGACTCATCAATTGACGCGCGGATTGAGCATCCAATCCGCTGGTGGGCTCATCCAAGATGAGTATGCCGGGACGCGAGGCCAGCACCGCGGCCAGGGCCACTTTGCGTCGCAATCCAAACCCCAGCGTGGCAGGAGGCATGTGCGCAAAATCCGCCAAGTCGAAAGCCTCAATCATCTCCTGCACGCGGGCCTTCACCTCTGCAGCGGGAAGTCCCAAATTGCGGGGGCCAAATGCGATTTCCTCCCACACAGTGGTGGAGAAGAGTTGGTGATCGGGATTTTGAAACGCGTAGCCGACAATATGAGCCAGTTCGTAGACCGCGTGTTTGCGGGTGTCTTTTTGTCCGATCCACACGACGCCTTGCTGGGGGCGAAGGAGTCCGTTGACATGTCG
>CAYPUG010000010.1:30877-40239 GCA_964413905.1 uncultured Anaerolineae bacterium
GGGCAAGGGTGGATTTCCCCGCGCCGTTGGGCCCCACAATTGCGACAAACTCGCCCGGCGAGATACGCAAGGAGACATCTCGCAAGGCTTCCACGCCGTTTGGGTAGGTGTACGAAACTCCTTCAAACCGGACGGTTGGAGGCGTTACAGGTTGAGGTGTCCACGTGAGCGAAGGCGACCGAGGAGATTTGAGAGGGGGGGGATGAGGAGGAACTTTTAAGGTGGGTAGAAGGCGTATGACCTCTTCCTCGCGTAAAAGCGGGGGCACGTCTAGCCCCAGCTGACGTAGGGCCAGGGCGAGTTCAACCCGTTGGGGAAGGGGAATGGCTGCGCGGCGTAAGTCGGTGATGCGTTTGAAGACATCTTCCGGGGGCCCACTGAGGACGAGGGTGCCCGCGTCCAGCGCATGGACCGATTGGGCGATTTCCACGGCCCAGTCCACTTCCTGGGTAGCGATGAGCAAGGTGTGCCCTTCCTGGGCCAGGCGGGTGAGCAGAGGAAGGAGTTCGTCTCGGCCCACCGGGTCCAGGTTGGCGGTGGGTTCATCCAGCACCAGGATGCGCGGTCGCATGGCCAACACGGTGGCCAGAGCGAGACGTTGTTTTTGCCCCCCGGAAAGATGTGAGGGATCCCGGTGACTCATATGTTGAAGCCCAACCACCTCCAAAGCCCAGTGCACACGGCGCGAGATTTCCTCAGGTGGCAGCCCCAAGTTTTCCAGTGCGAAGGCGACTTCGTCATCCACCCGGACTTGGAAGATCTGCACTTCTGGATCTTGGAAGAGAAACCCCACATGGGTGGCCAGGTCGGGCACGGGAACCCGTCGGGTGTCCAGGCCTGACACCAGGACACGCCCGCGAAAGGTCCCCCCGGTGCGCTGGGGCACAATACCAACTGTGGTCAGAAACAGGGTCGTCTTTCCCACACCGGTACGTCCCAGGACCACCGCGCGTTCGCCGGCAGTTACAGAGAAGCGTATCCCCCGCAGAACCCAGGGCGAAGACGCTTGTGGGGTCTGCGGGGGATACGCGTAATGTACGTTATCGAACCGAACGGTTATCTCACGGAACGATGTCATTCATGCCACCCGGGCGGTGATGCCAGATGGGCTACTTGAGGGAAGGCGCGACGCACCACTTGCACGAGAGGGATGCCGACGGCGCCCCCCGCCAGCATTTGGAAGAGGTTGCCGGGAATTTCCTGCAGCGCGCCGGCCCAGCCGATACCCATGATGGTCGCTTCACCGAGGAAATACGCGAACACCATAAATAGGCCGCCGAACAACCACCCTACGGTCATTTTGGTTATATCCCGGTTGTACCCAATATACCCAATGATGAGACCTTCTACCCCGTGGGCCAGAAGCGTGAGCGGCGCCCATTGAGCATAGCCACCCAACACATCGGCCAATCCGGCGCCGATACCTCCGGCCAAGAATCCCACCAAGGGACCGAACGTCAGCGCGCTGAATGTAATAGCGACATCTGAGAGGTTGATATATCCACCCGTGGCGGGCACAGGCACGCGCACGAGCAGGGTAAAAACGGTGGTGAGCGCTATCATAAGCGCACTGATCGCGATGATTTGAGGCGACAAGCGTGTTCGTTCCATCTCTCCCCCTCCTTAACGCCCCGTTCTCTGGGACCCTTTCGTCCCACGGTCATTATACGACCGTTCATGGCTTGGCCAAAAGGATTTTTCCGGGTGGGGAATAAATCGGTGTTTATCTTGCTTCACGGTATAATCTGTAGAGGAGCTCATTGACATACACATTGCGTTTTATGAACTTCAGCGTAAAGAAGGAATAGCCTTCTTCTTTCTAAGCCAAGGGACATTCGCAGAGTTTTGTCGGTCCATCGGGTACCTTATTTGAGGATGAGGATGAACTCATTGAATCCACCGAACCTAATAATTACCGGCTTTATGGGAACCGGGAAGAGTGCGGTCGCGCGCGAAGTGGCACGCCAATTAGGCCGTCCTTTTGTGGACATGGACGCGCTCATCGAGGAGCGGGAAGGCCGTACCATCCCGCGCATTTTTCGTGAAAGTGGCGAACCGTATTTCCGTCGTGTGGAAGCGGAACTGGCCCAAGAGTTGGCTATCCGTTCCGGCCTGGTCATCGCGACCGGAGGAGGTACGCTCATGTTAGAGGCGAGCCGCCGCGCGCTGTTACGCAGTGGTGTGGTGATCTGCCTGTGGGCGGACATTAATGTTCTTATCGAACGGTTGCAGGACGACACTCAACGCCCTCTTCTCCATCGACCGGATTGGGAGAGATACTTGAGGGAACTCTTGGCCGTCCGTAAGCCCGTGTATCGGTCCCTTCCTTATCATGTGGACACCACCGGCAAGGATGTGCGTCAGGTGGCGGCTGAGGTGATAACCATCTATTATGGGGCCGTCTCTGATGGAACTCCTTCATCATTTCAGGCGTAGCAAAGAGTAGAGCAAGCGAAGAGGTGATGGATTGTTGACGAAGGAGCACATTCTGGCCGATTTGAATCCCCAACAGCGTGCCGCGGTAATCTATACCGGTGGCCCTTTGCTGGTTATGGCCGGTCCCGGTAGCGGAAAGACCCGCATTATTGTTCGCCGCGCGGCCTGGTTTGTCGCGGTACACGATGTTGAGCCGGAACGTGTGTTGGCCGTCACCTTCACCAATCGGGCCGCGGCGGAGATGCGAACCCGTTTGCACGGGTTGTTGGGTGCACAAGCGGACGCTATGTGGATTTATACGTTCCACGCGTTGGCGTTGCGCTTGTTGCGTCTCTTTGGCGCAGCCATCGGATTGCCCGATGACTTCGCAGTGGCCGCCGAGGATCACCAGCGCGATGTGTTGCTTGAGGCGTACAGGCGTCACCGGGTATCTACGGAACAGTATCCTCTCCACATGTTGGCCGACTTTATCGCCCGGCGTAAGGCCTACTTATTGGATCCTACCCAGCCTGTAGCCGAGGAAACCGCGCCTCCCCTTTGGCTTACCATTGCTCAGACTTATCAATCCCTCTTACGGGAACAGTCATTGTTGGATTTTGACGATCTCATCGAGCGGGCCGTCTACCTGTTACGCCGTCGTAAAGACGTACGAGAGAACGTGCGGAAGATGTTTTCCGCGGTGTTGGTGGATGAGTACCAGGACATCAACCTCGCCCAGTACACACTGCTTTCCCTCATCGCTACACCATCATCCGAAGTGACGGTGGTGGCCGATGAAGACCAGTCTATCTACGGCTGGCGCGGGGCGGAACCTCGTTTGGTGGACCGATTTCGCCGGGAGTATGCACCTCATGTAGTAAAACTCGTGCACTCTTACCGGAGCACCGAACACATTCTCTACGCGGCTCAACGTTTCATTGCTCGACAGCGTGTGCGTGAAGAGCAGTCGTTCCTGCGCACTCACCGGGAGCCCGGAGAGCCCATTTATCACTATATCTTCCAGACCCTGGATCAGGAACAACGGTGGCTGGCTTATGTGATTCGCGGCTTAGTTGAGCGTTATGGGTACGCATATCGGGACATTGCTATTCTCTATCGGGTACACACCCTGGCGGACCCGATTGAACAGTATCTCCTTCAAGAACACATTCCGGTTCAGCGGGTTCAGCCGCGGGATATTTTTGAACGCGACGCGGTGCAGGAGGTGGTCCGTTATTTGGCTTTGTTGCATGTACCCACAACGTACGATTTAGTGCACGCTCTGAATTTCCCGGTCACGTTAATAGACGAACCAACCCAAGCCTTTCTTCAACGGGTGGCCCGTGAGGAAGGGGTGACCTTGGGAGAGATCGCTCAACATCCGGAGCATTTTCCCGAGATAGGTCCTCTGACACGTTGGCAGTTGCGTCGGTTTCGCGACGCTTTAGCCGCCCTGCGCGAGGACGCCCGTACGCTTTCCCTGGAGGAAGTGGTCGAACGTCTGTTTGACTTCCTTGAGCGACGGCGCTCCCCTTTTACACCCGAAGAGCACGAAAGTATCCGGCGTTTGCAACGTGAGCCCTTGCCCGGCCCTGGGATGGATACCCTGACGACGCTAGTACGGCAACACACACGGGTCCGGGTCACTCTGTCGTCGCGGGCGAAGGACTCGCTAGATGCGTGGGCTGCGTATCGCATTTTGGAGGAGGTGTTTATCGGGATTCTGGGGTTCTCTCGCGCGGTGCGAGAGGGAGGGGATGTTCTTCATATCGTGGTCGAACCGGAGGGTATTCGCGTGGGCACCCTCCGATTTGACAAGCGTCTGTCATGCTCTTTATCCCTCTTGGCGTGGCGCCTGTCGACCGACCTCCTGGTCTCCTTGGAGCCGGTCACCGACCGTACGTATGTGGTGTACGACTTGGAGACCACGGGTGTAGACATTCGCCGTGATGAGATTGTGGAGATCGCGGCTCTGCGCTATCGACGGGGAAAGCCGGAAGGTGAAGGATTCCACACCCTGGTCCGGCCCACGTCTCACACGTTCATTCCTCGATCGGCTACTTTGGTCCATGGCATCACTTGGTCGGATGTGGCAAACGCGCCCGTGCTTTCTGATGTTCTGCCAGATGTAGTCGCTTATCTAGATGATGATATTCTTGTAGGGCACAACATCCGTCGCTTTGATAACCGGTTCTTGGACCGAGCGATGGGTCTTCTTTTGGATCGGGGCTTGTCTAACCCTGTGGTGGATACTCTGGAGATGGCTCAACGTTTGCTTCCCAACGAGAGGCAGTACACCTTGGAGCATCTCATTCGTCGTCTGGGATTGCAAGAGGTTCAAACCCACCGGGCATTGGATGATGTGCACCACACCGCAGCGCTGTATCATTGGTTGTTAGAGGAGAACGCACGCGTGAGGGCTCGCGAATCTTTGCCGGCGTTCCTACCGCTGGTGGCCGTGGGCATCTTAGATGCGGCCATCCCCTTGAGCGATGTGGCCCGCGCGATGCTGCGCGGGGCCGGCCGTGTCCTCCGGCGCGACGGCACACTTCCTGAGGTGGACGCGTGGTTGGACGCTCTTCCGTCCCACCTCCAGTGGTTGGCTATGGATTTAACCGCCCGTTTGCGGGAGATGCCTTTGCCTTTGGACCGCAGCGACGCTCATTGGGAGGAATGGCGTCATCGATTTCAAGAACATGTGACGCAGTATTTGCAAGGTGGAGGTGCCCCTCGGGTGGGTGATTTTCTGGACTATGAGGCCTTGCGCACCGCGTTGGATGAACGGGATCCGGACACAAACGCTGTGACTCTGATGACGTTGCACAATGCCAAGGGAACGGAATTCTCCGTGGTGTTCATTATCGGATTGGAAGACGGCCATCTACCCTTGTGGACGGCTCGAGGCGATCGGGAGGCTTTGAACGAGGAGCGACGTGTCTTTTACGTGGGCATGACACGGGCTCGAGATCGGTTGTACTTGACATCGGTCCTGGATCGTCGAGATGGCTTGAAGCGCGTGGTGAGTCCCTTTGCCTTTGAGTTGGCGTCTGATCACGTGCGCCGGTTTCAGGTGGATCGGCGAGGGCGGATTGGTGAACTTAAGGAAGAATGAGGGCTTATCATGGCCGTTGACGTTTCCCGGGAAGAGTTTGAACGAATGGTCTTAGATGTGCTCAACACGTTGCCTGAGGATATCGCCCGCTATCTTGAGAACGTGGATGTGGTCATCGCGCGTTGGCCCACTCGAGAAGAACTGCTCCGGGCCGGTGTGCCCCCCGGCCAGACCTTGCTGGGTCTGTACGAGGGGGTGCCTTTAACACAACGGGGGATTTACTACGGGCTGGTGCCACCCGATAAGATCACCATCTTCCAAGGGCCGCTGGAGTCCATCGCGTTGAATCGAGATGACTTGCGGGCGCGCATCCGTCGGACGGTGTTACACGAGTTAGCACACCATTTCGGCATCAGTGATGAACGCCTGCGCGAGTTAGGCGCGTATTAGCCGTTCGTCAAGGTGATCGATGAAGCCCTGCAAACGGGTGGGTGAAGGCCCGGTCTTCGTCTCCTCATGGCTGTGCAGACGAGTTCATTTGGTCACATGGGGGGGGCCTGATAGGGTTGCCTGCTCCGTCGGATGATGCTTGCCGGCTGTCGGTGGGGGGGGATGGGAGGTTCGTCACCAAATTTTCAGGAAAATTGGCGGGTAAACCTATTGACTTTTGAGACGGAATGTGTTATATTTTCCTTGCTATGGGACTAGAGAAACGTTTTTCCATTCCATTGGTAAGGTAACGGCACAAGGGCACGTGCGCACGTGCCCTTTTCGCACGTTTAGGCCGATGTGCTTCGCACCCTACGTCAAGCGATGAGGTGGCATGCACAGGCCGTGAGATTGACCAGAGGAAGGAGGTGAGACTGCATGGCAACCGTCGTCCTGCGCCCTGGCGAGACCCAGGAGCAATTGCTAAAAAGGTTTCGCAAAAAGGTAGCCAAGGCGCGGATTTTGAGCACCGTTCGCCGAAAGCGATGGTTCACATCCAAGAGCGAACTGCGCCGAATTCAGCGCCAGAAGGCCATTCGCCGGGAGCGCCGACGTCAGCGCAAGTTGCAGCGTAAGTTGGCTCGTCGGCGGTAATCCACAAGGTCTCTCGCTGAAGGTGGCCTCACTCGCCGGGCGCAGACAGGTGTCTGCAGAGGTGAGTAGGCTCACTCTCGCCTCTTCCTCGTGGATTGAAGGAGGCGATATGGGCGAGCGAAGAGGTAAGGAAAACCGCAGACGCCGACGTCGACGTAAACCTAAACGGCGGGATGGACGATCCTCCGGAGCACATGTGAACGCACGGACGGAAGAAGAGTCTGCGGTGACGGATTCTCCCTCCACAGGAGGGGAAAGCGACATTTGGATTTACACGTACACCCGTTATAAACGGGACAAGTATCGCTAAATCCAGACGGCGGGCCGAAGCAGATCCTTCGGCCCGCCCGTATCCTGGGTATACGCAGAAACAACGACTTCACGTTATTTTCAAAGGGGAGGGGATTCTCCTTTTTGAAAATAACATGAGGTACACAGGTGGGGTATGGGTATGATGCCTATGGATGAATTCTATCAGGATGACGAACTGACAATTGAAGAGGCGCTGGACCTGGTTATGCAGGTCGCCTCGGAACAGGGGTACGTGACTTACGAGGACATTCTCACCCTGGTTCCGGAAGTGGAGGAGCACACCGAACTCCTGGACGAGATCTTCGCCCAACTCCAGGCGCGTGATATTCCCGTGTATGAGACCGCCGAAGAGGCTGAAGACGCCCAACGGGCTGCCGAATTGGATGAGGCCAAGGCGGAAAAGGAGAAGGCCTATAGCCTGGATGACGTGCCTGTGGGCGATACTGTAGACCTGTATTTCCGGGAGATGGGGCGTGAGCCCCTATTGACTGCCGAGCAGGAAGTGGAGCTGGCCAAGCGTATTGAAGCCGGGAAACTGGCGAAGGCCCAGTTGAAGGAAGCCGAAGAATCGGGCATTGAATTAAGCGAAGAGGAACGCCGGCGCTTAGAAGCCATCATCGAAGACGCGGAGGAAGCCCGCCAGAAGTTGATCAAAGCCAATACCCGTCTGGTTATTAGCGTGGCCAAGCGGTACATCGGCCAAGGTGTTCCCTTCCTTGACCTCATTCAGGAGGGGAACTTGGGGCTGATGAAGGCGGTGGAAAAATTCGACTACACCCGCGGCTACAAGTTCAGCACGTACGCCACCTGGTGGATCCGCCAAGCGGTGAGCCGGGCCGTCGCGGATCAAGGGCGCACCATTCGTCTGCCCGTGCACGTGGGTGACAAACTGCGCCAGTTGCACCGAACCGCCCAAATGCTGGAACAGAAGTTGGGGCACCCGGCCACACCTGAGGAAATCGCGGAGGAGTTGGGTCTGCCCCCTGAGCGGGTGCGCCGATACCTGCGAGTGGCTCGTCGGCCTCTGTCCTTGGAACAGCCCGTGGGTGAGGAAGAAGAGAGCAACCTGGGCCAATTCATCGAGGACGAGGATGTGGAGGCGCCGCCCGACGCGGCCGAGCAGAGCCTCCTGCGGGAGAAGATGGAGGAACTTCTGGATACCTTGCGCCCGCGGGAAGCGCGCATTCTGCGCCTGCGCTTTGGCTTCTACGACGGTCATACCTACACCTTGGAAGAAGTGGGGCGCAAGTTCGGCCTTACTCGGGAGCGCATCCGCCAGATCGAGGCCCAGGCCCTGGCTCGCCTACGCCATCCCAGCCGCAGCCGCCAACTGCGGGATTACTTAAATTGAACGCATATCCCTACGCGGCGTTTCTAAGGCCGTGTAGGGATATGCGCTTTATCCTATAATCCCAAAAAGCAACACTGACACGAAGAACCCCACTCCGAATCCCACCACGACATCTCCCACATAGTGGACACCCAGGGTGGCTCGACTGAAGATACACCACAGACTCACCAGCCAGAACGCCCATCCCCATTGAGGAAACAACGCTGTTCCCCAAAATGCTACTGTGCCCATGCGGGTCGCGTGGCCGGAGGGGAACGCGTGGGCATCGTATCGGCGGGAATAAAATCCCCCGATCTCTCGGGGACGTCGGCGTTTCACCGTGAACTTGATGGTGTAAGTCACCACTGCCCCCAGTACTGCGGAGAGCACCCAAAGCGCGATGCCATTTCGCAGGTGCGGCGCGTGCCACCCATACGCCATCCCCGCCAACCACAACGCCAGCCATAACGGTCCATCCCCTAGGTGCGCACCGATGACGACGATCGGCCGCAGTGGATGCCCTGGCGGTACGTGTATCCCGTGCGTCAATCGTTCATCCCATCGGTGTAACCTGTCCCACATCCTGTAGACTCCTGCACATTGGCTCATCGGCCGATAAAACGTTGTACTACACAGCGAGAGCCCATTCTAAATCACCCAAGCCATCATTTCAAACAGAGCGTTCCGTCTCTCCACAACCGCGATTACCTTGGCAGTGGTCCCGCGAGTGACGTTTAAACAGACGATTTGGCTTTCCCTTCCAGTAAGGGTAGAATTAAGCGCGCTTTGCAAGGTGGTCGCGAGTCATACCTCGTGCGCGCAATATTTTATTAGAGGAAGCCACAAGGAGGTGGCCGGGTGCGTCCCGGCATTTCTTTTACTTATGTGGACATCCATACGAAGGAGGTGCATCCATGGCACACAAGTGGGTCTATATGTTTGAAGAAGGCAACAAGGACATGAGGGATTTGCTCGGCGGCAAGGGAGCAAACTTAGCGGAAATGGCTCGCATTGGCCTTCCTGTTCCTCCCGGCTTTACCATCACAACAGAGGCGTGTAACGCGTACATTGCCAACGGGTTTAAGTTCCCCGAAGGACTCTGGGAACAGGTTCTAGAGGCCCTGAAGAAGGTGGAGGAACGGACGGGCAAGAAGTTCGGCGACCCCAATA
>CAYPUG010000011.1:0-31297 GCA_964413905.1 uncultured Anaerolineae bacterium
CGGTGCCGAATTTGCGGTCCGGAAATTCCCGCATGTTAACGAAGTACACTTCTGCGGTGAAAGGTGAGCGACCATCGAACAGTTTTCCCAGCAGGTTGATCAGCAAGGGAATATTGGCGGTGGTAATGGTATGTCGTCCCGGACCAAACACGTCTAAGGCCTTGCCGTCTCGGAAGAACACCGCGGCTTGTGATTGTCGGACGATCACTTGGGAACCGATACGGAAATCCCCCGCGCCATGTGGCGGGAACCGGAGAACAAGGTCGTTAGGTCCCATGTCGGGCGCTTCAATAACGTCAAAAACTCGTGGCATATTTGTCTCTCCTTTCCTGACGTGAATGCTTACTCGGTGGATGGGTCGAATGTTTCAGGGTGTTTTGTAGCACGGTCCGTGTTTGGGTGGATGTCCTCTCGTCGTTGTACGGCCTGTTCTCGTTGGGTGTAAAGTTCGTACAGATCTTCAATCGCGTCGTCCAGTGCTTTGAGCGCAGCACCAAATGCTTCCGCGGATTGCGATGCTGCTTCCTGGGCCGCGCGTAATCGGTCCTCGACGTCCGGCAAGCGTTTTAGGATGTCGGTGTCGAACCGGATTAGCCGCTCTAATTCCTCTTCCTTGATTTTTTCTATGTCAAAGAGAGGCCGATAGCCGTAGGCCGCGGTGCGCACCTTGTCCGCGAAGAGAGTGAGTTTACTTTGGATGCGTTCCAAGTCGTTCATCCAGCGGATGCCTCCCGGGATACGAAGCAAATCACGTTGCAAATCGGTCACCCGGTGACGAATGGCCTCGAGCACGGTTTCAATTTCCTCTCGTATTCGGCGATCTATCTCGCGACGTGTTTCTTTCTCTCGGTAGCCTTGCACGCCGGGGAAGCGACTCCAGATACGCTCCAAACGACCGCGTGCGTCCTTTATCTCTTTCCATTGGTCACTCACGGTGTCTCTCCTTTCCACGTCGATGCTGCTTAAATTGTACGGTCTTCTTCAACGGTCCGATGGATGAAAACTTCCGCGCCGCACCATGGACATTTAATCACGCCCTTGCCTGCAATTTCTAGTTCTCCCCCACAGTTGGGACAGCGTCGGGTTTGCATGAGGGTGCTGGCTTCCTCGGAATAGAGGATGCCGTCCTCCCAATTTACCGCGCCGCTGAAAAGATTTTTCCCCACCAGACTGCGCACCAGGGTTTCCACTTCCTCCCGATTGATGTTCAAAGTGATGGCCGCTTCGGAGAAGGATACTTTGCCCTGGGTGAGGACCATGTTGAGGAGATCTCGCTCCAACTTCGCTCGTGCATATTGCGCGGCTTCTTCACTCCCGCGACGGTAGAGGTATATACCGACCCCGACCAGAGGAGCGGTAATGACGAAGAAGGTGATGATGAGTCCTAAAATGGCCCCTGTGATGGTGGTTTCCCCTGTGGCGACTTGGGTTCCAAGGTAAATGAGTACCAGCAAGAAGGCCAGCCCCCCTATGGCCATCAGCACGCGTCCGACTACGCGTCCTCCACCGATCATGGATCTTCCCTCCCTTTGTCGTCAAGTATGGGTGAGCGGACTTTATCCAAAGCCACCGCCCCCTCCTCCGCCTCCACCGCCTCCACCACCACCGCCTCCACCGGACCAGCCTCCCCCGCTTGTGCTGCTGGAGGGCCGACTGGTGAGTGTGGAAGAGGCGGCCGAGAGCATGGAGCCGAGGCTGGAGCTTAGGTCGGCCAAACTGCCGCCGATGGTTTCCGACATCTCGCTTAGACTGGGCGAGTGCCCTCCCATAGGCGGGGGGATTTCCATCCTGTGGCCCGGTGCTTTTCCCTCGCGAGATAGCGTCTTCGGTCGGCTTGATCGGTACCAACGCGGCCAAACGACCACCGGGTTTTCTGTCTCCTCCTCCAGAGCGCTTTGGAATTTGTGTAGGAAGGTTTGCTCCACGCCTAGGGCGACCGCGTATGGAAGATATCGGTCCAAAATGGCCTGTGCTTCTTCCACATTTACCTGCTTGTATTTGTCGATGTTTTTCAAATAACGGCGGAAGGCCTGCCAACGAGCGGCTTCTTCCGCTCCTTTGGGGGTCTTTTTGGGCATGTAACGGGCCACGATCAGCCCCCCGAGTCCGACCAGGAACAGACTGGCACCGGGGCAGAAGCTTGTTCCCACGTGCCACGCGGAGAGGAGTGCGGATGCCCCCATCCACAGGATGAGCCCTAATCCCCCTAAGCCGATAGAGAGTAGTGTATATAATGTGCGGATTTGTTTTGGGTTGTGTGGGAAATATCCCTCTTGGACGAGGGCTTCGTAAATTGCCTGGCGTATACGCGGGATGTGAAGGTAGAATTTTTCTCGCAGGTCTTGGAGGTGGCGTTCCGTGTGCCCTTCCATCAAGCCGTCCAGGAGGAGACGTTCATACTCCCGTAGGCCGGAGAGGTCTTTTTTCCGTAAGCGGAAGATGAAGTCTCGATGTTGGTACCAACGGTGGGGAAGTTCTTCAATCTCCAGGTATCCCCGCCGCGCCAGATCGAGCAAGGTGGAGAGAATATCTTGCATGTCCACTTTCTCATCCACCAGAGTGCCCACTAACGCGGGAGGCAAATCTGACGGCGGTTCGGGAAGGTAGTCGGCGTAAATCTCGGTCGGGGCATCTCGTCCTCGGGTGTACCATAGGAGGTAAAGGCCGGTGAAACCTAAGGTGAGGATGAGCAAGCCCAAGGCCAGGAAGAACAGCGTGATGACCGGCCGCCAGCGGGCGAGCGCTTCCTCTCGTGCTTGGGCTTTATCCGCTTCGATTTGCCACGGCGCCGGGGTGACCGGGATGACGCCATGGGGCCATTGGACACGGACCTCCAGCGCAGTGTGAGGAGGCACCGGTTCTGTTGTCTGAAAACGGAGGGTGTGATCGTTCACTTTTTGGGCTATGGTGATCGGCGGATCGGTGGTGAATTTCTCGATAGGCGCAGGCGCGACTACGGTGATGGTCGCCCGGCGGATGGGGCCATCTCGATCGGGGAAAATGGCTTTCCACCAGAGTTGGTCGCCCCCCTCGTACGCGCGCAGGGCCCCGATCACGCGGTAGCTGATATGAAACGTGCGGGTGGTATTAACCGTCGGGGGGAAGAACCAGCGAATGGTGTAAGTCGATGAGGTGCGTTCGATCACGAATGTGTAAGGCAATTTTTCAGAAGTTGTATATGTGTATTCCCGCTGATCGTCCCATACCTTGGGGTTATCGATGTCCACCAAGTGGTGAAGGTTAATGGTGCGGTAGCCAAACGTAAAAGGGCCGCCGTTGAATCGAACGGTCAGGGTTTCTTCAACGAGGAGTGTCCCCTCTTCGGTGACGCGTAAAATCACATCCATGCGCTCCCAATCCACAGATTTGGACTGGGCGTTGGTCAGGGGGGGAGGCATGAGAAGGATAACCAAGAGAATGAAGAAAATGCGCCAAGAAACAGGGAATTTCCCCTGTCGCCCACCGCTTTGCCCGCTTGTCATCGTGACCTCCTTTGCCCGTCCTCAGTGTATCATACCTGCGGGCTGGGAACAAACAGCCTCTTCAAAGTGCCGGTTTTGCGTTCGTCTGTGGTATACTGAGTGATGCATCTCTGATAGGTCGACACCCGATTGACCGACAAAACGTGGCGAATGGACCTTGGCTGCGTGCGAGAGGTCGGTCGATCAGGATAAACATAAGGAACCGGGTATTTTCCTATGCCCTCTAAAATTACGAATAAATCGCTCACCGCGTTACGGCACATACCGCTCTTTGCCGTTTTGCAGGATGAAGAGTGGGACGAAATCCTGGACTATTTGAACATCCGCACTTTTGCGGAAGGGATCTACCTTTTCTTTGAGGGAGATCCCCCTGACGCGCTGTACGTGATCATTGAAGGCCACATCGCGTTGATTCGCCACACGTCGGAAGGGCGTGATGTGGTGTTAGACGTGATGCGTCCCGGCAACATGGTGGGCGAATTGGCCGTCTTTGAGGGAGTGCCCTATTCCGCGTCCGCGAAAACGTTGGATGAAGTCCAAACCGTGGTGTTTACGCGCGAGCAGTTTCTGCGTTTGTTAGCCCGATATCCCCGACTGGCCAGTGCCGTCATTTATGACCTTACCCGACGGGTGCGGCATTTGAGTGATCTCGTGCAGAGCTTGGCCATCGAACGGGTGGAACAGCGCTTGGCCCGCATTTTGTTGCGATTGGCCAAGATCAGCGGCCAGACGCATCCGGAGGGCGTTTTGATCACGCTCCCCCTTACCCGTCAAGATTTGGCCGATATGGCCGGGACCACGGTGGAGACCACCATCCGCACCCTCAGTCGTTTGCGTAAGGAGAGGGTCGTGGATACCTGGCGAGGACGCATCCTTATTCGAGATGGTCAGCGGTTAGCCCGTATTGCCGAGGAGGGGGGATGAGCGGGCGTTTGGCCCACATTGCTGGCCAAGAACGGATGGGCAGCCTTCACCTCACCCGTGTGCATTGTCCGAAATTCGCTCCTCAGTTACGTCCCGGATATTTTGTTCTCCTAAGGTTGAGTTCGGTCTGGGACCCTTATTTACGTCTCCCCCTTTTCCCGGTTGTGATTGATTCGATGACGTGGCTTGTGTATCACCACGCCGTCGATCTCCCCGGTTTGCCTTTGTTGCATCAGGCACCGCCGGGAACCCAGGTGCAGGTGTGGGGACCCTTTGGGACCTCGTTCCCTCGGGTGGAGCCGAATGCACGTGTACTCGTTGTGGCTCAGGAGATATATGTGCCCTATGTGTTAGGATTGGCACGTGATGTGGCTGTTGATCACGATGTGGTCTTGGTGGTCGAACGGAATGTGAAAGTATTGCCCGACGATTTGTATTGGCTTCCCCCTGCGGTGGAATTCCAACCCGTAGTGCCTTCCGGTGGTCGTTTAGAGGAGGTGCTTTCCTCGCTGGTCTCTTGGGCCGATCGGGTATTTGTTGCCGGCCCTTCCCATTGGCCCCACTACATCGCGTATCAGTTAGAACGTCTTTGGCCCTCCTTTCCTCCTGGTCGAGCCTTTGCTCTGGTTCCGGATGGGATAATGTGCGGTCTAGGCGTGTGCCATCGATGTGCCATTTCTACGCCGCGAGGGCCTGTGCGCGTGTGTCGGAAGGGGCCGGTGTTGGATTTGGCGGAATGGTTTGGGCCGCGGAGGAGTCGATGAGGCAGGATTGGGTTGTGGATCTGGCACCGCGCCATAAGTTAGGTTTACCCGTCACGTCGCGTGTGCTCGCGGGCCCGGGGATGAGCCGCTTGGGGTTCCCCCCGCAAATTCTGTACAACGTAGACGGTCTCGGGGCGATTGTCATAGGGCCATGGACGGGCTATGGGGAAAATGAGCGGTATCCGGTGTTATATGCTCGGGGGGGTGGTGTGTTCTGGGCACCGCCTCGTCCTCCACGACATACGCGAGTGACGTTGCAGCGCTTGCGCGCCGCTTGGCATCGAGTTCCGGTGCCCTTCATCGCGTCTTTGGGACCGTATGATGTCGTACATGTGCGTGATGTGGCTCATCATATGGGAGAATGTGATATGGTGTTCGGGCTTCTTTTGGAGGTGGGAGAAGCCGAGGAGGTGGGACTGATGGTCGCTCGGTTGACAACGGCCGTGGACGCGTCGGCATTGCCCGTGTGGGTGGCGTTGCCTACGACCCGGGTGACCGAGTTGGCGGAGATATGCGTGCGCGCTGGCGCGGACGCGCTGGTCGTTTCAACGCCTCCGATGGGGGCATGGCCTCATCGAGGGGGCTGGGTGGAAGGGTACATGTATGGACCTGTGCTCCTGCCTCGGACCTTGGCCGCGGTGCGAGAGGCCCGTTCTGTGGTGGGGATGGAAGTGCCTATCATTGCTTTGGGGGGCGTGCATTCTCCCGAAGATGCTCTGTTGTGTCGGGAAGCCGGGGCCGACGCGGTCATGTTGGATACCGCGTTGTGGGTGGAGCCCGATCTGCCTGCCCGTATTTGGGCGGCATGGAGAGAACTCGAAGAGGATGAGGATGAGACGATATGAGAGCTGTGATTCAACGGGTGAGCGAAGCTCGTGTGGAAGTCGATGGCACCGTGGTCGGCCGCATTGGCCAGGGCCTACTTGTCTTGGTCGCCGTAACCCACACGGATACAGAAAAGGAGGCCCGATGGCTTGCCCGTAAGGTGGCCGGTTTACGCATCTTTGAAGACGATGCCGGGAAGATGAATCGCTCGGTCATCGATGTGGGGGGCAGTGTGTTGGTGGTTTCTCAATTTACCCTTTACGGTGATGCTCGGAAGGGCCGGCGGCCCAGTTTTGTTCACGCGGCCCGTCCTGAACACGCCGAGCCACTCATCGAACGGTTCTGCGCGTTTTTAGAGGAGGAGGGGGTTCCGGTGGAGACGGGACGCTTTCGGGCGATGATGCACGTGTGCCTGTGCAATGAGGGACCGGTGACGATCATTGTCGATACGCCCTAAAGTGTGAAATCGTTCGGGCCATTCTTCCCCCCTCTCGTGTGATGTTTGGGGCGCTTGAACGGGGTTTGTACAATAGGGCCGAAAGGAGAGCCGGGGGTGATACGTAATATTGTCAAAAATATCATCGCGCTCAGCATCAACGGGGGCATCCGCATCCTCTTCGGGATGATTATTCAAGTGCTCATCGGCCGGTTGCTGGGCGCAGAAAGCCTGGGCAAGTTCGCGGTGATGACCGCGTATATCGCCATCTTTCAGGTGGTCATGCAATTGGGCTTGCCCAATCTTCTCATCCGAGAGACGGCGCGACATCGGGATGAGGTGTCCCGATATTGGTGGAGTACGGTGGTTGTTTTGGTGTTGGCCGGACTTGTTGCGTGGGGCGTACAATCTATGGTAGCGTTCCTGTGGGGACATCCTACGGACACCTACACGATGGTAGTAGTTTCCGGCATTTCACTCATCCCCTTTGGTGTGGTTATAGCGTCGGAGGCGACGTTGCGTGGGCTTGAGCGTATGGAGATCATCCCTCTGGTGCAGACCATCGCTTACACGTTGTACACCTTCGCGATCCTTGTCGTGGTTTTGCTCCATCTGTCCGTGGTCGCACTGGGGTGGGCGATGGTCCTTTTGCAGACGGTGGGAGCGAGTCTTTATCTTCTCTACCTGGCGCGCGCGCGTGTGGTTCAGCGGGTGTGGATTGATCTGAACCTGACACGATACTTGCTGCGCCTCGCCCCACATTTCTACGGACTCCCGGTGGCGGCGATTATTCCTAACCGCGTTGCCATCATTATTATTGCCAAAATTTTGGGGGAAGAGGCTGGCGGCATCTTCAACGCGGCCCAAGTGTTGGCCCGGGCTCTCTTTTTCATCAGCACCGGCTACTCTGAAGCCTTGTATCCTGCGCTCTCCCGCTTGTTCCTCCAGGGATGGGACCGATTTCGACAGGGGGTGCGTATGGGTATCCAGTACGGTCTGGTTTTCAGTGCGGTGCTTTCCTTGGGGATGATGGCCTGGGCTCCCTGGCTGGTGGATTGGGTGTTTGGCTTGGGTGAATACGGAGACGCGGTTCCCTTGTTGCGGATTTTGGTCTGGCAGGCGGTGCTCTTCGTTCTCAACGGTGTGTTGGGCGTGGTGGAGATGGCGGCGAACCGTCAGGATTTGACGTTCTACATCGCGATCGCGAAAGTTATAGCCTTTCTTGTGATTATCCCCGTTTTTACGTATGTGGGCGGATTGACCGGTGCCGCGCTGGGTATTTTAGTGAGTTCGGGAACCTCGGTGGCCTTGCACATCTGGGCTGTCCACCGGGTTACCCGAGGTGTACCGTCCTGGCATGTGTGGGCACGGGCGCTCTTAGTGGTCGTCGGGGCGGTCGTCGTGGTGCTCTTCACCCGGGAGATGCCTTTGTGGGTGGCCGGCGTGGTTCCGATTCTCGTTTATTTGTTGGGACTGCCGGTCCTGCGCTTGGTTCGGTGGACGGATGTGCGGACGGTGGTTTATCAGTTTGCGCCGGGAGGGTGAGGGACGATGGAAGTGTGTATTATCGGCTGGGATGGAGCGGATTGGCGCATTCTACGGCCGATGATGGACGCGGGCGTGCTCCCGAACTTGAGCGCGTTTCTCTGGCGGGCTCGTCACGGGGCTCTCCGTTCAACCCTCCCTCCCGTTACTGCACCGGCTTGGTCCACCTTTCTTACCGGGGTAAATCCCGGAAAACATGGGCTTTTCAACTGGCAAGGCCCCATGAATGAACGTTTGGAACGCCCTTTTCTTAACGCCAGTCATGTGCGGTCTCCTCGTTTATGGGATTGGCTTTCCCGCGCGGGAAAGCGTTCCCTGTTCCTTAACGTGCCCCTCACCTATCCGCCTCCAACGTTTAAGGGCGTTTTAGTGGGGGGGATGTTGACGCCCGGCACGCATGTGAACTTCACGCATCCTTCGGAGGTGAAGGCGCGGTTGTTGGCCGAGATCCCTGATTATCAGGTGGATGTGGAGATGCAGTTTACGGAACGGGATCGCACCTCTCCGGCGGGTATGCGGGCTCATTTGGCCGAAGTGCGTAAGACCACGCGACAGCGGGTTCAAGCGTGGCATCTGCTTTGGCGCGAGTACGGCCCTTTTGACTTAGCGATGATTGTGTTTGAGGGCACGGATCGGGTTCAACATCCCCTGTACGGGTACGCGGCCGATGAACGACCTTCGGACGCTGACCCCGGATGGGAGGAGCGCCGCGAATGGGTTTGGGAGTATTACCGGTTTCTGGATGAGCAACTGGCTGCTGTGTTGGCCGATTGTGGGAAGGACACCACCGTCTTCTTTCTGTCAGATCATGGGTTTGGTCCTCTGTACTGGGAATTCTGCGCGAATGAGTGGTTGATCGAGCGGGGATGGTTACACTTTAAGGAGAGTGCGGGGCGGCTGTATCGGCCCTTGCGTCCGTTCGCTCAGAAACTCAAGCGGCTCCTGCCCCGTTCCTGGGTCCGGCGGGGCCAGGCGGCCATCACCGGGCTGAAAGCCGTGGATTGGTCCCGTACCCTCGCGTACAGCGGTGGGCCAATGGAAGACGGCATTTGGATTAACTTGAAAGGTCGGGAACCATTGGGCGTAGTAATGCCCGAGCAATATGAATCTGTGCGCGACATGCTTATTGCCGCGTTACGGGAGATCACACTGCCCGACGGTCGACCACTGTGTCGGGGGGTATATCGGCGGGAGGAGGTATACGACGGTCCTTTTGTGGCGCAGGCTGCCGACATTATTTTGGACTTGAACGAAGGCGTGCGGTTTACGTCGTTACGGAACCCTTGGCGCGGGATGTTTCGTCCGGTGAAGCCATCAGGTCAGGGGACGCATCGCCGGTGGGGGGTACTTGCGGTAGCAGGACCGCATATCCCTCCGGGGGAGTGGACAAGCCCACCGAGCATGGAGGATCTCGCTCCCACGATTCTGGCGAGCATGAACATTCCCTTGCCGGAAGGTCGTTTCGACGGGAAGGTGCTCCCGGATGTGATCACCTCATATCGGTTCGGCAGAGAGGAACAAGCGGATTTGTCGAGCACGGTCGCGTACAGTGAAGAGGAGAGTCGCCTTATTGAGGAGCATCTCCGTTCTCTGGGGTATATAGAGTAAGCTGATGGATTTGTCCATCGTCATTGTCACGTGGAATTCGAAACAACACATTGGGCCGTGCTTGGACGCGCTGGACGCGCACGTGCGCGATGTGGCCCACGAGATCATCGTGGTGGACAACGCCTCCTCTGATGGGACGCGCGACGCTCTGCGCGCTCGGGGCTTCCGACCCGCGGGGGAAGCGGAAGCGGCCGTGCGGGTGCTCATCGAAAACGAGGAGAACGTGGGTTTCGCGAAAGCCAACAATCAAGGATTGGCTCTCGCCCGCGCGCCCTTTGTGCTCTTCCTCAACCCGGACACGGAAGTGCAGCCCGGTAGTGTCCAAACTCTGCTTGCGTACCTGCGAGACCACGATGACGTGGTGGCCGTAGGGCCCAAGTTGACAGACGCGGCAGGACACATCCAGGGGGGCGCGGCGGGCCATGAGTTCACCCCATGGCACGTGTTCAGTTACAGCCTGGGCTTGTACACTCTCGCTCCCCGGTGGTTCCCCGCGATCTGGCTGGCCCGACGCCAATATCGAGACCCTGCGCCCGTCCCCGTGGATTGGGTGTCCGGCGCCGCGCTGATGACCCGGACGGAGGTGGCCCGCGCGGTGGGGGGGTGGCCTGAGGAGTACTTCCTCTACCTGGAGGATGTCGCGTTTTGCCGCCGCCTGCGGACCCGGGGGCGGGTGGTGTGCGTACCTTCGGCCCACATCGTCCACCACATTGGGGGGAGTGTTCACCAGGGAGGGGCGCAAGGGCTCGCTCGCAATGTGTTGGGATTGGACAGAGATTATCGGACGCGTTACCCTTGGACCACCGTGGCCCTTCTTCACGCCCTGGGGACTGTGGGATTTGGCCTGCGCTGGATGGCCAGCGTCATCTGGGGACGTTCCCGGGTGAAAGGACATAGCGCGCCCGCCCGTGCCTTGTGGAGGGCCTGCACCCTGACCAGCCTGCGTTGCCTGGTGGGGGCTATTACCCGACGAGAGTGCGTATGAGTCGCCCGATACTGTACGTCCATTCGAGCAACGAACTCTACGGTTCTGACATCATCTTGCTGGACCTGGTTAAACGGCTGGACCGGACTCGGTACGCGCCGTTCGTGGTCATGCCCCAGGATCTGCCCTATGATGGGCGGTTGGGTCGCGCGCTGGCTCAGGAATCTATCCCCCATACGTCGGTGGACATGGCCGTGCTCCGACGGCGGTATACCAACGTGTTCGGACTTATCGCGTTTAGCCGCCGTCTGCTGGTGGGCACCTTGGCCCTGCGTCGGATCATGCGGGAGCAACAGGTCGTGTTGGTCCACTCCCAAACAGGTGCGGTCTGGTGCGGGGGGTTGGCCGGCCGCTGGTTGGGCATCCCCCACATCTACTATATCATGGAGATCATTCAAACCCCGCGCCTGACCCGCCACCTGATGGCCCGGTTCATCAACAAGTACGGGGACCGGGTGGTGGTCATCTCCAAGGCCGTGGGGGAACACCTGATGAAGGACGCGCCGGAGATTGAACGTCGGATCACGGTCATTCCGCCCGGCATTGACGCGGAGACGTTCCACCCTCGCAACGTAGGTCAATCTGTGCGTCGGGAGTGGGGTGTGCGGGATGAGCACGTGGTGTTCGGCGTGGTGGCCCGCATCCACTGGTGGAAGGGGCAAGATCTGTTCCTGCGTGCCGCCGCGCGCATTGCCCGTCAGGTACCTCATGCTCGATTTGTGTTGGTAGGCGATGTAGTACCGGGGGAGGAGTGGCGGCGTCAGGCGCTGAAGCAGGAGATCGCGCGGATGGGCATCGGTGACCGGGTGGTTTGGGCCGGGTACCGGGAGGACATCCCCCAGGTGATGGCCGCGCTGGATGTGCTGGTACTCCCTTCCACGGAACCCGAACCCTTCGGGCGCGTGATTGTGGAGGCGATGGCTACGGAGCGGCCGGTCATCGCGGCCGCGCATGGAGGGCCGGTGGAAAGTGTGGTGCACGGGGAGACGGGCTTTCTCTTCCCGCCCCAGGACGAGGAAGCCCTGGCCGCGGCCATGAAGCAATTGGCCCAGGACGCGGCCCTGCGCGTCCGCATGGGGAAGGCGGGGCGTGAGCGCGTGTTGGCGTTGTACACCATTGATCGGCATGTGGCCGCGTTCCAAGCCCTGTACGACGAGATCCTGGAGGAGCGAAGAGAACGGTGAAAGGCTGGGTACAGGCGCTTATCCGACGGTTAAAGCAGGATCCTACCTACACCCTGGATCCCCACCTCACAAGCGGGGATGTGCTGAGCATCCTCTGGCGTCGGGGATGGGCCTTTGTGCGAGGGCTGTGGTGGCGCTGGCGGGTGGCCGAATGCCACGGCGTACTCTTCGTGGGCCGACGGGTGCAGATTTTTCACGCCCGGCACCTGCACCTGGGCCGCAGTGTCACCATTGAGGATGACGTGCGCATCGACGCGTTGAGCCGAGACGGGGTCTGGCTGGGGGACAACGTGTCCATCGGGCGTTTCACCATGATCGAGGCCACGGGTTTGCTCACCCTGTTGGGCAAGGGCGTGCGTATCGGGGCGAATTCTAATCTGGGGGATTACAATTACGTGGGCGGGGCCGGCGGCGTGACCATTGGCGAGAATGTGCTTATCGGCCAGTACGTCTCCTTCCACCCCCAGAACCACGTGTTTGATGACCCGGACCGGCCCATTAAGGTGCAGGGAACGACTCAACAGGGGATTGTGGTGGAGGACGATGTGTGGATCGGCGCACGTGTGACTATTCTCGACGGCGTGCGCGTGGGACGAGGTGCGGTCATCGCCGCGGGCGCGGTGGTGACCCAGGACGTGCCGTCCTACGCGGTGGTGGGAGGCGTGCCGGCCAAAGTGATTAAGTGGCGGAAGAAACCGGAAGGTGCTCACCCGTGATGCGTAATTTGTAGATGACCGTATCACCTATCGCGTCTTATGGACCTGATACTCGCATCTGCAGCCATCATTGTCATTTTGCTCGGTATCCTGGCCTTGAGCCTGGCGTTTCTGCGCGCTTGGCCGACCGCGGCAATGGGAGTGCTCGCGCTGGCGGTCTATACCAACCATTACAAATTCGATGTGGGGCCTGTGACCATCCGCACGGAACATGTGGCGGTGTTGGTGGTGGCCGGATTTTTGGTGCTCTATTTGGGCTGGCGGGGAATCTGGCCTCGGTTGACGGTGCCGGGGCTCTACGCCATCGGCTGGTGGCTGGCGCTGGCGTTGAGCGCGTTCTTGCACGCGCCCGATTTTGGGGACACGCTGCGGCACATTATCCGCCTGGGCCTGATGGTGTTGACGTTTTTGGTCACGGTGAATTTGGTCCGAAAACGGGCAGAATGGCACACGTTCTTCCGCATTCTGTACGGCGTAGGGCTGGCCGAGGCGGCGTTCGGGGTGCTGGCTCGCGCCCTCTACGCGTGGCACTTCGGCACCCTCCACGTGCTGGGACATACTCTGCACAGTCCGCTGAACTTGGGGGTCCAAGTCACCCGGTCCTTGCCGGTGCCCGCTCCTTACGGGACCCTGGAAGAGGGGAACATCTTTGGCAGCACCATGGGCGCGCTGCTCATCGCGTCCCTGGCTCTGTGGCTCCATCCGCGCGGGGGGATTTCCCGTCGCTGGAGCGGCCTGGGCATCCTTCTCACCTCCGCGGGGTGGATATTGAGCCTGACCCGGGGCGCGTGGCTCGCGGTCTTGGTGGTCCTTCCCCTCTTGTGGGTGCTTTACCCGGAGGAAGGAGAGCGGCGCCTCGCGCATCTGGGGCTGCTCTTTGTCGCGACGCCGGTGGTCCTGGCGATCTTGGGAAGCGTGCTTCTGTTCGCGCCCGATTCGGTGCCCGCGGTGGCCCGACTGCGTACATTGCTCAGCCTGCACGGGGACCCCACCTTCAACCTGCGCATGGAACGCTGGTCCCTGGCCTGGGAGGATATCCTCATGCGGCCCTTCATTGGATGGGGACCGGGTACGTTTGTGCAGTTGCACGGTATCCGTTATTTCGCGCCGGCCTGGTTGGATTCGCTGACCATCAAGAACATGCAGGAGGGGGGATTGCTGGGTCTGGTGTTCCTTTACGGTTTGTGGGGGACTGCTGTCGGGGATGGGATTTTGGGGGTGCTGCAACCCGACACGCCGGAGCGAGGCATGGTGCTGGCGCTGGCATTGGGAGGTCTGGTGTTGTTTCTCGCGTATCACGTCACGGACGCGACCTGGCTGGCATGGGTGTGGGTATGGTTGGGTGTGTTGACCATCCGACCCGGGGGAAAGTGGACAAGGTATGAAAACGCCTAAGCCAATTCTGTTCGTCCATTCGAGCAACGAACTTTACGGATCCGACGTCAGCCTGTTGGAGTTGGTGCGACGGCTGGACCGGGGCCAGTACACACCCCTGGTGGTGCTGCCTAACGATCTGCCGTATGAGGGGCAGTTAGGCGCGGCCTTGACCCACATTGGTGTGGACAACCGCACGGTGAACATGGCTATCCTGCGGCGCCGCTACACTACGCCCAAGGGACTGAGTTTGCTCTTCGCCCGGTTGTGGGTGGGTACGTATCACCTGGTGCGGTTGATGCGGCATCACCACGTGCGCTTGGTCCATTCCAACAGCAGCGCGGTTCTGTGCGGCGCGTTTGCCAGCGCGGTCGCGCGTGTGCCCCACATCTGGTACGTGCGGGAGATCGTCCAGGCACCGCCCCTGGTCCGCCGCACCCTGGCCCGGCTCATAGCCTGGCGTTCGGACCGGGTGGTGGTGAACTCCCACGCGGTGGGGGAACACCTGGTTCAGGATGCGCCGGGCGTCAAAGACCGGTTGGTGGTCATCCCGCCCCCGGTAGACATGACCCGGTTCAACCCGCAGAACGATGGCCGATCCGTGCGCGCGGAGTGGGGCGTACGGAATGATGAAGTGCTTTTCGGCGTGGTGGGCCGTATCCATTGGTGGAAGGGGCAAGATGTGTTCCTCCAAGCCGCGGCCCGGGTGGCCCAACGCCTGCCCAACGCGCGCTTTGTCATTGTAGGCGATGTGGTGCCCGGGGAGGAGAAATTGCGGGAGGATCTGAAAGATTTGGCCCGGCGGTTGGGGTTGGGGGACCGGGTCATCTGGGCCGGGTATCGCAAGGATGCTCCCCACGTGATGGCCGCACTGGACGTGCTCGTCCTTGCGTCCACATCCCCAGAGCCCTTCGGCCGGGTGATCATCGAGGCCATGGCCACGGCCAAGCCGGTCATTGCCACCGCGCACGGTGGGCCTTTGGAGATCGTGAAGCATGGGGAGACGGGCCTGCTGGTGACTCCTCGCGACCCGGAGAGCATGGCCGAGGCGATGATCCGGTTGGGGGAGGATCCGGACTTGCGTCGCCGCATGGGGGAAGCCGGTCTGGAGCGCATCTACGGCGTGTACACTCTGGAGAAACACGTTATCGCGTTTGAACGGCTCTATGAGGAGGTTCTGAGTGGGCGCTGATCTGGAGCGATACCGGGAACAGTACGGGCCGCTGCACGTTGCCATGCTGGGCACTCGGGGGGTGCCCGCGTCCTACAGTGGATTTGAGACGTGTGTGGAACAGTTGGGCAGTCGCCTGGTGCAACGAGGACATCGGGTTACGGTGTACACCCGTCCTCATCATGTGAATTATCCGCACCCTACGTATAAGGGGATGCGGTTGGTGAAGATTCCTACCATTCCCAACAAATACCTGGACACCATTGTCCACGCGTTTCTCTCCAGTCTCCACGCGCTCACCCAGGATTACGACATCGCGCTCTATTTCATCGTGGGCAACAGTCCGGTCACGTGGATTCCCCGGCTGCGCGGGCAGATCAGCATTCTCAACGTGGATGGTCTGGACTGGAAGCGGGAGAAGTGGCCGGGCTGGGCCAAGGCCTACATTCGCTTCACCGAACGTCTGGCGACGTTTTTGCCCAACGCGTTTCTTACCGATTCCCGGGTGGTGCAGAGGTACTACAGGGGACGGTACGGCAAGGAGCCGCCCTACATCCCCTACGGCGCGGAGGTGACCCGCCGACCGCCGGGGCCGGTGTTGGCTAAGTGGGGATTGGAACCCCGCAAGTACATCCTGTTCGTGGGGCGATTGGTACCGGAGAATTGTGCCCATCACCTGGTGGAGGCGTGCAACGGCCTGGACACGGACATGAAGTGTGTCATTGTCGGGGATGCCTCCTACGCGGAGGAGTACAAGGCCTACCTGCGATCCATCGCGGGCCCCAACGTGGTTTTCACCGGTTACTGTTTCGGCGAGTGTTATGAAGAGATCAGCAGTCACGCGTACATTTTTGTGGAAACCTCCCAGGTGGGCGGCACGCACCCCGCGCTGCTGGAGGCCATGGCTTTTGGCAGTTGTGTGGTGGTCAATAACACGGAGGAGAACCTGGAGACCATCGGGGACGCGGGATTCTTCTATGAGGGCTCTCGCGGGGGCGAGGCCCTGCGGGAAGTCCTCCAGCACTTGCTGGATCATCCCGATCTCGTAGAGGAGTACCGACGCCGGGCTCAGGAACGGGTGCAGCGGTATTATACGTGGGACGCGGTGACCGATGCGTATGAGCGCATGTTCTACGAGTTGATGGCGCGAAGGAGGAGGTGAGGCCTTGCGTGATCTTCACGATGCCGTAGCGATTGTGACGGGCGCGTCCAGCGGGATTGGCCGGGCCGTGGCCTTGGCATTGGCCCGGGAGGGCGCCCATGTGGCGCTGGCCGCGCGACGGGAAGGGCCTCTCCGGGAGGTGGCCCGGGAGATTGAGGCGTTGGGCAGGACGGCCCTCCCTGTGCCTACGGATGTGAGTGTTCGGGAGCAGGTATCTCGGCTGGTGGAAGCCACGTTGGACCGGTGGGGCCGGGTGGACATTCTCATCGCGAACGCGGGGATTTATGTGCGCCGCCCCATCCGTGACCTGCGCGTGGAGGATTTGGAACGCTCCATGGCCGTGAACTTCTACGGCGGGGTGTATCCTGTGCTGGATGTGCTCCCTCACATGCTTGAACGGGGACGAGGGCACATTGTGCTCGTCACCTCGATGGACGCGAAGAAGGGGATTCCGCCCGACGCGCCTTACGTGGCCGCGAAGTTCGCGCTGGCCGGGTTCGGTGACGTCCTGCGTCAGGAACTCCACGGGACCGGTGTGGGGGTGACGGTGGTCTTTCCAGGTCGGGTGGATACTCCGTTGATCGAAAATCTGAACGTTCCCTGGATTTCTGCTAAAATTCCCCCAGAGGCAGTGGCCCGGGCCATCATCCGGGGCATTCGTCATCGTTCACCCGAGATTATTGTGCCTTGGCAGGCCAGGTTGCTCTTATATGCTCATGTTCTTTCCCCGCGTTTCGCGGATTGGGCTGTACGCTTTTTCCATCTGGAAGGTGAGGACACAGAGAACACTCTCCCCCATACGTGAAGAAGTCTAAGGAGGAGAAACACATCATGCTTACGGGAACGCTGGTGACTCAAAAACCTCTTCATCCCTGGCTGCGTCGTGTCCGAGTCTCTTTTGTGGCCGGGCCGATGTCCCCCATGTTGGAGGGCGTGGCCGACGGCATTTTGCGCATGTTCCGCCGATTGGGCCATGATGTTCAGGAACGGCCCGACGAGACGACCGACGCGATCATCACGACGGCCCCCTTTGGTCAACCCCTGCGCTGGCGCGACGCCCTCCTCTTTACGGCACGGCGTCGTTTTGGTTTGAAGAAGACCCCCACCCTTTTCACCATGGTCCACGTCACCCCTGAGGAATTCCACCGCATGATCGGATACTTCCGCCGGGTGTTGGAGAAGAACCCACCCGATCCTAAGGACTACGATTTCCCCGGCTTGGCGCCCCAAGCGTACCGAGTTCTCCACGAACAGGGACGGCGGGGAGGTCCCATCCTCGCGTTGCAGCGCCTCCTTCAGGCGCAGACCAAGAGCATTCGCGTGCTTTTGGTCGTGGGCGAGGAGGCCCCCCTTGCCGCGTATCACTTCGACCTGGTGGGCGCGTTTCCCAAGAGCAAAGCCGATGACATGGACGCGTTCTACGAGGACATTGTCCTGCGCATGGTGACCACCCTGAGCACTCGAGAGGTCACGGCCCACGAAGTGGTGGGGGATCCCATTCCTCGGGAGGTGTGGGATACGTTGGAGGCACCCAAGGCGATGCAGTATGCGGCCCGGGAATTGGGTAAGCGAAATTTCTTCACCGAGATGGTTCGCATCGAGGATCTGGTCCAGGTCCCCGCGATCGGCGACGCGGTGGCCCGCCAGTACAGCGAGGGCTGCTTCGCGACCTGGGAGCCGCGCATCGACGCGCTCATTGCCACCGTCACGGGCAGCGCTCGACCCGTGGACAAGGACAACATCACCGATGACGACCTGGCCGTCATCGTGGGCGTGCGCCCCGGCGGATCCGGCGCCCGGGTTCGCCACGTGGAGGGCAAGCGCAACGATCCCCCCTCCTCGGAGGCGGTGGAAATGTACGATATGGATACCCTGCTCCCTCGCATCCAACTGGGGGAGGAATGGCCTGTTCAGGCTGAAGTGCCTGTGGTGCGGTCCAAACTTCACGGTCATCGGGGCATTGCCGCGTATGATCCGACCAAAGTCGAATACGTGCCCCTGGACGAGGCGTACTACCACTACCTGGTCTCCTGCGCGACCGAGGCCCAGGCCCGAGGCATTAAGGACGCGTTCGCCCGCTCTGAAGCCCTGCAAAACCCCGACGACCCGCGCGTGGTCGCGTTCACCGTCCTGCCCGGCCACGGGGTGGTGATGGCCGAGAAATGGGTCCCCGGCAAAGTGCCTTTCCAGCTCTTCTGGGAATTGATGGACGAGGGCGCGTTGGTCGTGGACAGTCACGTGCCCCAGGGACCCATGGGGTACGAACCGGATGAACATGGTCACATGGTACTCCGCATCGAAGAGGATGAATGGCATGTCACATGAAACGCGACAACACGTGTTCCTTTCTCCTCATCCTGAGGATGCTCTGTTAGCGTGTGGGGGACTGATGGCGTATCTGCACAAGCAGGGGCATTCCGTGTTGGTGGTGGTTCTATTTGCCCGTGTGCCTCCGGAGGGAGAGGAGAAAGCGCCGGACCGGCACTTTGCTTGGCCTCCCCGTGATCGCGCGTTGTGGGGGCAGGTGGTGTCCGAGAGTGCCGTCGCCTATCACTTTTTGGGCGTGGATGTGCGGTACGGGCAGTATATGCCGGCACCTTTCCGTCGCCATCCCCTGGAAGGCCGACGGCTATACCCGGCCACGTGGTCGTATTACCGGGCCCCCGATGCGAGTGAAGGGGATCTGCCTTTGCGTATTGCGGGGGAGGTCAGCACCTTACTTACTCCGGAGGCTCAGGTGTATCTGCCCTTGGCATTGGGCGGCCATGTTGATCATGTGCTTGTGAGTCGGACCGGTCGCCTCCTAAGGCAACAGGGATACGAGGTCTTCTATTACGAAGAATTTCCGGAAGTTTTACGGGATAGGCAGGTCGAGAAGTTGCCCCAACGGGGGTGGCACTCCTGGCTTCTTCCCCTTTCACAGGAGGAGTTGAATTTTAAGGTCCGAGCTATTCAGGAGTATAGGAGCCTGGTTCCGGTGTTGTTTGGGACGGAGCGGGAGATTTCCCGACGAGTGTCCGATTACATGTACACGGTGAGTGGGTTGGGGTATCCCGCGGAACGGTACTGGACGCGGTGAAAGGGCATGGAAAGAGAGGAGGTTAAGTTATGGAAGAGTTCATGAACGCGATTGCACAACGGGCGTGGGAGCATCTTCGCCATTTAGCGGTAGAAATAGGGCCTCGTCCTTCCACGCGGGAAGGGGAGTTACGTGCTGCACATTACGCGCGTGATGTGCTGAAGGCTGCGGGGGTGAAAGAAGTCCGCGAGGAATTGTTCCTCAGCGGTCGGGAAACGTATTGGCCCTACGCGATCTCCTTGGGCGTGGGGTTGTTGGGCAATGTCCTCTTCCTCACCAAACCCAATCGCAAACGCGGGATCATTGCCGCGCTGCTCAACGCGTTGGGCGCTTGGGGATTTTACGCAGAGGCGAACTTCGATGATCACTGGGTGCGTCGAATGTTGCCCAAGGGCGTGAGCCAGAACGTTATCGGGGTGATTCCCGCGGCCGAAGAGCCCAAGCGGCGCATTGTCCTTATGGGGCATCTGGACACGCATCGAACGCCCTTTTTCTACAATTCTCCCGGTCTGTTGCGGATGTTCTCTACCCTCGTGGGGGCTGCCTTTGTGAGCCTACCTCTAAGCGCGCTTATCACGTTGATGCGGGCATTAGGACATATTCCCGGCTTGGGGGGGCTGCTCGGGTTGGCCGCCGCGTTTCAGGCGTTTGCTATGGGTATGAGCATTCAAGCGGAAACCACACCCCATACGCCCGGTGCGAACGATAACGCGTCGGGGGCTGCCGTGGTCTTGGCCCTGGCCGAGTATTTGGTTCAACATCCCCTTCCTCACACCGAAGTGTGGGTGGTGTTGACCGGATGCGAGGAGGTCGGCGCGTACGGTGCCGATGCCCTGCTCAAATCTCACGGGGAGGCGTTGCGCGACGCGTACTTTGTCAACGTGGATATGGTAGGGGTTGGAGTGCCGGCCATTCTCGAACGAGAGGGGCTGCTTAAGAGTTATCGCCCCGATCCTTTGTTGCTGCGGGTGGCGATGGAGGTGGCTGCCGAGCATCCGGAGTGGAACACGGGTCCTCACCCCGCAGGAGCGTATACGGACATTGGCGTGATCATTAAACACGGCTATCGGGGCATTACGATTGATTCGGTGTTGCCGCCCACGCACCCGGCTCGGCAGTATATGGGGTACTGGCATCAAATGCGGGATCGGTTTGAGAACGTGGAGCAGGCGTGTGTGGAAAAGGCGGCGGCTTATGTGCTTGCGTTGCTCCGACGCCTTGATAACCTCTAAGGGGTAAGAAGCGAGACTTCCGGGATTGTTGTTTCTGCCCGAGAAGGGATTTTCACCATGCCCATTGTCCCGCTTACAATGGCCCTGGCGGTGGGCATTGTCATGGCTTATGGCATGGGGTACATCGGGTTTCCTCCTTGCGCCTCATCCTTTTGGGTGATGTGGCAACACTCGGAGGGAGTCCGGTGGACCCTGTTTGCCGCTCCCCTCGCGCTTTTACCCCTGGCGTGGCATCTTTATCGAACCCGGCGACGTCGTTGGTGGGGGCTGGTCCCCCTTTACACCTTTTTAGGTATTGCCTTATACACTTCATCCCCCTTTTACCCTTGTCTTCCGCCCCATCATGTAGGGCATTGGGCCCAGGTGAGCGGGTTCACCAAAAGTACGGTGATGCTCACCGGTGTGGTGGATGGATGGCCTGATGAACGAGAGCGCTTTACGTTTTATCGCCTCCGGGCGCAGACGTTACGACTTCGGGACAAAACGGTCCCTGTAGAAGGATGGGTGCGGGTCAAAGCGCCTCGCTATCCGGAATATCGATACGGCGATCGGGTACGGGTAGTGGGCATTTTACAGGTACCGCCGGTGTTTGAGGATTTCGATTATCGGCGTTATCTGGCCCGAAAGGGCATTTACGCGGTGATGCGTGCGGACCGGATGATCCCTATCAGTCGGGACGATGGCAATCTCTTTTGGAGAACGTTGTACACGGTTCGCGAACGGTCGGCTCGTGTTTTAGATGCTGTGTTGCCGGCTCCCTACGCGGCTCTGGCCCAAGGGATTCTCTTGGGTATCGAGGGCAATATCCCACGATCGTTGTACGACGATTTCAATGCCACGGGCACAAGCCACATTATCGTCATCAGTGGATTCAACATCGCCATTGTTACGGGACTGTTGTTGGCGTTGTTGGGGCCCTTGGTAGGCATCCGAAGTGCGGCTGCAGTGGCTATTGTCGGGGTAGGTATGTATGTACTTTTTGTTGGTGCGGACGCGGCCGTCTTGCGGGCGGGCATTATGGGCAGTGTGTACGCGTCCTCTCTCATTATGAAACGTCGGCCCCATGTGCTGAATACCCTCTTTTTCGCGGCCATGGTGATGTTGGCGTTGTCCCCTCTGACCCTATGGGATGTAGGGTTTCAATTATCCTTTTTGGCGACTCTAGGGTTAATCATCATCGCCCCCACCTTACAAGCGCCTGTGCACCGGGGATTGGAGAAGATTCTTCCTCCCTCGTGGAAAGGTCCGATAGTGCAATTGGTGGATGAGGCCATTGTCCTCACGTTGGCCGCGCAGATAGCAACGATGCCTCTTATTATCGGGGTGTTTGGGCGAGCGTCTTTGGTTTCTCCTCTGAGCAACATGCTGATTCTTCCGGTCCAGCCGTTGGTGATGATTGGGGCGGGGTTGAGCACGGTGGCGGGTTGGTTGTGGTTGCCCGCGGGACGGCTCTTGGCGTTACTGGCATGGCTTCCTTTGGCGTGGACGGTGAAGGTGGTGGAGGTGACGGCTCGGTGGCCGGGGGCGGGCGTCGCCACGCCCGAGTGGATGCGCCCTCTGGCGGTGGGGTATTATGTGGCTTTCGCGATGTTTGTCGTGTGGCAGTACGCTCGCTTGCTGGGGCGGCCGTTTCCTGTGCGGTGGCCGCGTGGGGTGCTCTTACATCTTCATCGCCCACGTGTCGTGTGGCCGGTCTTTATCCTCCTGTGGGGGGGCGCTTTGGCGTGGGGAATCGGGATGTGGGCACGTGTGCGAAACAATTATGTGCTGCGGATACAGCCCACCGGTGTTGTTTGGCAGAGTCCTCGCGGACTTCACGTGCGCTTTTTCGGTCTCGGGGAGGGGCTTAATGTGTTGCAAGAAGAAGAGGCTGTGGATGCGGCAGTTTGGGTGGTTCTCCACACCGATGTACCGTCCCTGGTGAGTGTTCGTCAGGCTATGCAGATCTCTCCACCGCGTGTGTTGGTGGTGCCTCCGGTGTGTGGAGAACCCGCTACATGTTCAGAATTTGAGCGATCTTTCTTGCAGACGGTGGAAGAATGGGGAATTCGGTGGGTTGCTCTTACCCCGTATACACGCCTGTACCTGGGTGATCGAAACACGTGGTTGGCGTACTTGTCCGGCGGGGCTCACCATGTGTATCCCTTGCTGCTGCGGATGGGGAACGTCTCTGTGCTTTTGCCGTCGGATGTGCCCGTTTCTTGGCAAGAGACATGGGCGGACAAGATTGCGTGGCCGGTTCCGCTCATTTTACCCCTGCCTCCGCCTGAGCAAGGAACGTGGCCTACTCCGCGTTTCCTCCGGGCCACGCGTCCCGCGTTGGTTTTGCTGCCTTCGGGAGTCACGTATCCACCGACCAGTCAGAAGGCGGTGGATATGCTCAAGGCGTGGAGGTACGATCCGGACCGAGAGTTCACCATTTGGGTAAATGTGGAAGGAGAAGTTCGACGGTGATTATGCCGGCTTTCGCGCGACGATGAGGAATGCACGTGTCAGAAGTAGGTCTTCAGGGTATTCGGATAACTCCTGTCGGATGGTTTCTGTGAGGAGGTCGGCTCCCTCAGGGCGAAAGTCGGGATCTTCTTCTAATTTTCTGTGTTGAGCGTCAACATGATAGAGTGCTTCGACGTGGAACTGAAGCGAGAAGGCCTTCACAATGGCTTCCGGTCGCAGGCGATTCACTCCACGGGTCTCGTACAAGCCGCGTAGGTGCCCCCACGGTAGACGGGTGTACAGATCGGGGTGGACGTGTCCACCGGAGAGGCTGTAGTAGTTGTGCCAGAGGTGGTAAGACAGCCCTCCCGGCCGGGTGATGCGGTGCAATTCTTGCACCAGACGCTCCATGTCCATCACGTGTTCTAGGACCGCGTTGGAGAGCACGATATCGAACGTGGCATCCGGGACGGGAATAGTGTCTCCATCATAAGAGAAGAGGGTGTACGAAGGGTGTTGAATGTGCGTTCCTGAGATTTGAGCCAGGTGATCGTAGTAGCGCGCGTACTTGTACGCGAACACCAGCGCTTTATACCAGGCCTGAATCCACCGTCCTCCACGCCGGTGAATATCTTTGGCCGTAGCCCGAATGCCGTCGCGATAAAACGCGGTCAGAATGTCCAGACCCACAACGCGTCGCAAGTGGGGCGTGTAAAGGATCACTTCAGGATAGGTGTAACCGCATCCCAAGATAAGGAGATCTTGTTCATGTAGGGGTCGGTTCGTGAATTTTTGTAAATCTTGCAGCCCCTTAAGGAAGACGTTTCGGTAGTCGTGCTCGGCGCGCTCGATGGGATCGAACTGCAGTAACCGTGTGATGTTGCCCAGGGCACGGCGCCAAGAGATGGGTGCGGTCATTGGCTTAGGTAGGGTCCTCCTTCATGGTTTACCGGTGTTGACGGGCTTCTCCGAGCAGTGCGAGTGCACTTTTGTGACCGCTCTCGCCGGGTGTGCCCAGCATGGCCGCGAGTTCCTGGATGCGTTCTTCACCTTCCAATGGGTGAACGCGTACATGTGTTCGCCCGTCGGTCCGGTGTTTGCTGACGTGAAGATGCCAATCCCCATACGCGGCCAACTGTGGGAGGTGGGTGACGCAGAGTACTTGATGGGTGCGGGCTAATTGCCATAGTTTCCGTCCCACCACGCCCCCCAGCCGTCCTCCAATGCCCACATCGATTTCGTCGAATATCAGTGTGGGGACCGGGTCCGCGTGGGCCAACACGGACTTCAACGCGAGCATCAGTCGCGCGGTTTCTCCCCCGGAGGCTACTCGCGCCAGGGGACGCAACGGCTCGCCTTCGTTGGCACTGACCAGGAATTCCACGTGGTCCACCCCTGTGCTGTCAAAGGCCAGAAAGCGTCCCCCAACGGGCAGTCCCTCCGGATCCTCGATGTGATGTATTGCAACCCGGAAGCGGGTGTGGGGCATTCGCAGGTCCTTGAGTTCCGCTTCCACGGCCCGGGCCAGCCTTTGGGCCGCTTCTGCGCGGCGTTGTGAGAGTTCTGCAGCCAGTGCTCCGATTTCTCGGCGCAGGGTGTTTTCCTGTGCGGCGAGTTCCGCGATGCGTTCGTCTGCTCCCTGAATCTGGGCCAGTTCCTGGGCTGCTTGTTCTGCATAGGCCAGGATCTCTTCAATGGTATCCCCGTACTTCCGTTTCAGGCTGCGAATAAGCGCTAATCGCTCTTCCACCTCTTCCAACCGTTGGGGATTGAATTCCACTTGCTCCCGGTAGGTGGTCAGGGCGCGCAGGAGGTCGTTCACTTGCTCGGCCAGGGCCGCGGCCTGAGATGCCAGAGGTTCCAGGGAAGGATCGAGATCGGTCAGGCGTCCCAGGCGAGCTTCTACTTCCCCAAGGAGGTCCAGCGCACCCGCGACCGTTCCCACTTCCCCTTCTAACGCGAGGATAGCGGTCTCCACGTTTTCGATGAGGTGTTCCGCGTGGGCCAATCGCTGACGTTCGATGTCCAGTTCTTCGTCCTCTCCCGGTTCTAACGCGGCCTGTTCGATTTCTCGAATCTGATACGCGAGGAGGTCCGCGCGTTGGGCCAATTCCCGTTCATGGGTACGAAGATGTTCGAGTTCGCGGCGTATGGCGCGTAAGCGAGCAATGTTTTCCGCGATTTCCGCCCGACGTTCCTCCAGGTGGGCATAGCGGTCCAGCAGGAAAAGGTGGGCGCGCGGGCGGAGAAGGGAGAGATGTTCCCCCTGCCCGTGGATGTCCACCAGTAAGCGACCGAGTTCTCCAAGCAGGGCGGCCGTCACCGCACGGCCGTTGATGCGGGCAATACTACGTCCCGTGGCCCGCACCTCGCGGGAGAGGATCAAGGTGTTTCCTTCTTCATCCAATCCCTCACGACGTAACAGGGCATTGACCCGCTCTAGGATATCCCCTTCTAGTTCAAAGATGCCTTCGACAATGGTCTTGTCGGCACCGCCGCGAATCCATTCGGCCTGGGCCCGGGCCCCCAGTATGGCCGTAACCGCGTCCACGAGCAGGGATTTGCCCGCGCCGGTTTCTCCGGTCAGGACGTTGAGTCCCGGGGCAAACGTGACGGTCAGTTCGTCAATAATGCCGAAATTCCGAATGTACAGTTCCCGTAACATAAGCCTTTCTTACCAGTACACATAAACCACCGGACTGTGTCCATCTTCGGTTTCACTCCAGCGGAATATCCACCACGCGTCGTAAGGACTTAAGTTGACACATCCGTGACTCCGGGGCCGTCCGAACGCGTCGTGCCAGTACGCGGTGTGCAAGGAATAGCCGCGGTAAAAGTACATGGTCCAGGTAACATCTTCCAGGTAGTAATAGTGCATTGTACCGGGGGTGCCTCCCACCATTCGCCCCCAGCGACGGCGTAGCCAAGTGCGGAAAATGCCCCGCACCGTGGGGTACTGAGGAACGCCGGTTGCCACCAGCGCGGGGGTATCCCCCTCGTAAGCGACCAGTGTTTGTTCACGCAGGCTCACTCCCACCCACTTTTCGCCAGCCTTGATCTGGGCAGGCCGTGGTTTGTAGCGGGCCACCCCCACCCATCCTCCGTACACCCAACGGTCCTCCCCGATACGATACCATTTTACTCCCTGGACAACGTACTCTTCCAAGATATGAAACCGGTCCTTGTAGTGTACTCGATCTACCGGAGGATTGTCGTCTGACACTCCCGGACGAGCGCGCACGTTGAGGGTGGACGCGACAATCCAGCCCACGGGCAAGGCCATGGTTTCTGTCGATGTGGGTGTAGGCGTCTCCGCAGCGGCACGGGCCCGTGGGGAAATAATGCGAACCCATCCACCGTGGACCCAACGGTTGGGGCCGATGCGGTACCAGGTTTCCCCGTTGTAGGTGGTTTCCTCGTAGATGAGGACTTCGGTGCCCTGGCGGAGGCGGTCAATGGGCGGGTTGTCTGGACGGACACCGGGTCGGGCGCGCACGTTTAGGATGTACGCGGTGACCACCCCCCGACGCACATCTCCTGATGCAGGTGGTTGCTCCGCTATAATGCGAACCCATCCACCGTGGACCCAACGGTTGGGGCCGATGCGGTACCAGGTTTCCCCGTTGTAGGTGGTTTCCTCGTAGATGAGGACTTCGGTGCCCTGGCGGAGGCGGTCAATGGGCGGGTTGTCTGGACGGACACCGGGTCGGGCGCGCACGTTTAGGATGTACGCGGTGACCACCCCCCGACGGGTGGGGGGAGTGGGCGGTGAGGGAGGTGGGGGTGGTGGAGCCGTTCCGGTTAACTCCACTCCTTTCAGGTCTGAGGGATGGAGGAGGACAACGGAACTCGAGGGAATCCAATCGTTTCCTCCTGTGCGATACCACAAATGCCCGCCGACGACCGTTTCCTCGCGAATAGAGATGTAAGTGCCAGGAGCCAGGATGCGGGATACTCGGCCGCCCCCGGGGGCAATGTAAGTGCGGGTATATGCCCACACAGGTCGGGCGTAGCGGAAAGGCATCCAGGCAGGGAAACCGGACCGGAGGATGCCGATTTCCTCCATGGCGACGCGGGCGGAGAGGGAGAGTGTGGGCGTTTCTGAGGCAGCAGGCTCCTCAGCGGGCTCTTCTTCCACCGGCGTGCCAACGGTCATTGTTTCCTCTGCTAACGTGGTCATCCAGAACCCGTCTTTGTCCACCACGTCCACCGCAATGTTGTACATGCCCGGTTTGGTGTAATAGAGCGTCCACGAGGCTTCCTGTTCTTGGTTTTCATTCCCGGTGAGCCAGTATACTTGTCCGGCTCCACCGTCTACCCGGAGGCGTACGTCCGATGAGAGTCCCCGGACCGCGAGGTGTACGTCGACTTGCATGATATCTTCTTCGTTTGGCGTGACTGTAAAGTGGAGGAGTTCCGGTAGGGACAGGGGAGACTCTTCTTCGGGTGCGGAAAGGTTCACATCCGTGGTAAGCACGTCATCGGACCATATGAGGCGGGCCGTGAAGGGACCTTCGCCCGCGTACAGGTGCTCTACAAGGGGAACCGTATGCTGCTCCCGCCAGGTGACCGGGGTGGGAGCACACAGTTCCCCTAAGAGGATGCGCGTGTCATCGCCCGGTTCCAGGTACGCGGACGCGCACACCCCGGATGTTTGTTCAGAGGGAGCGGCAAACTCGGCCAGGAATTGCACCTTGCCGTTACCGAGATGTTGGGCTTTTAACCGTAGGAGCGGCATCGTTTGGGACATTGTGAGTTCTCCTTGTATATGCAGCCGGGCACAGTTTTACAAAGGCATCTTGGTTTGACCTTGCCCTTGGACTTGATCGAGTTTTGTCAGTCGAGCAAGGTGACGTAAATAGAGTGTAGCACATTTGGACGTATTCGCCAACATCTAGAGCTTTTCAACGACTTTTCTCCGTCTCCAGATTCACCGACGGCTCTTTAGAATGGAGCTCCGGGCAGGCGATGACACGGTCTTTGTCGCCCACTTGACACCACGTGGAGGCTCTCGGCGCGCTCTCTGTTACGAGGTTCCAGCAGGTGGCACCGGCTGGAGATGTGGTATAATGAGTACCTCGGGGAGTGTTTTGAAACACAAGGAGGAGTCAGAGTGCTTATGCATTGGTCGGATAATCCTTTGATGGCCGGACTCCGGCTGGAACGTACACCGTCCCCGCACGTCCTGGTCATATTCGGCGCTTCCGGCGACCTCACACATAGAAAATTGATACCGGCTCTTTACCGTTTATCTCAGCAGCATTTGTTACCTCACGGGTGGGCCGTTGTTGGAGTGTCTCGTCGCCCATGGGATACCCATGAGTTTCGTCGGCGGATTCAACAGGCATTGGAGAAGTACGTGGGCATAACCGACCCCCACAGTGTGGCCCAGTTTTTGCATCGGTTGCATTACATTTCGGGTTATTATGATACACCTGCGACATACCGTACTTTGCGCGAGTACTTGGGCCGGCTGGATGTGGAAATCGGAACCAACGGTAATCACTTGTTCTACCTGGCAACGCCTCCTGGGCTATTTCCCGTGATTGTCCAGCGTTTGGGACATGACGGTTTGGCCCACAGTCGGGGATGGACGCGGGTGGTCATTGAGAAGCCCTTTGGACATGACCTGGTCAGTGCTCGGGAATTGAACGCGTTAGTTCAGCAGGTGTTTGACGAACATCAAATTTATCGTATCGATCACTACTTGGGCAAGGAGACCGTCCAAAACATCCTAGCCTTTCGCTTTGCCAACGCTATTTTTGAACCTATCTGGAATCGCCGATATGTTGATCACGTCCAAATTACTGTGGCCGAACAAGTAGGCGTGGAACATCGGACAGGATATTACGATCAGACCGGTGCCCTGCGTGACATGGTGCAGAATCACTTGCTGCAACTTCTCACCCTGACCGCGATGGATCCGCCGGTGGCTCTGGACGCGGATGACGTGCGGGACAAGAAAGTGGAGGTCCTGCGGGCCATTCGTCGGTATGATGTGCAAGACGTGGCCCGGAATGTGGTACGCGGGCAGTACGCGCGCGGCTGGATTGCCGGGGAACCGGTGCCCGGGTATCGGGAGGAAGAGGGCGTGCCCGAGGATTCCATTACGGAAACGTATGTGGCTTTGCGTTTGTTCGTGGACAACTGGCGTTGGCAGGGCATTCCTTTCTACTTGCGAACCGGCAAGCGATTGCCCAAACGGGTGAGTGAGATCGCGGTCCAGTTCCGGGAAGTGCCCCATTTGTTGTTCAAATCCGAAGCCGGAGAGCATATTCAACCGAACGTGCTGGCCTTGCGCATTCAACCTGATGAAGGCATCAGTCTGCGGTTTGAGGTCAAACTTCCGGGCCCTGCCATACAAGTCCGCTCGGTGACGATGGACTTTCACTACGGTGATGCCTTTGGGGTGCGGACCCCGGACGCGTATGAACGTTTGTTGCTGGATGCTATGTTGGGTGACCAGACATTGTTCACCCGTGCCGATGAGGTAGAACAAGCGTGGCAGGTCATAGATCCCATTTTGGCCGCGTGGAAGAGCTTGCCCCCGCCTGAGATGTACGAAGCGGGAACGTGGGGACCTAAGGGCGCGGATGAGTTGCTCATCGCGGATGGGCGACGATGGCGACGGCTTTAGTGGGAGGTGAATTTTATGGAACAGGTACTTAGCGGCGTTGGTCCTATTCATGTCAAGGATGTGGAATCAACTTTGCAGACGTTGTGGCAGGAAGAGGGATTGCGCGGCATGACCCGATCGTGTACGCGCAACCTTATTGTCGTGCTGACCGCACGCGATGCCATCGAGGATGTGATACACCAGGTGATCAGGGTCGCTAAAAACCACCCGAGCCGCTTTTTCTTTATTGTGCCGGACGCGTCCGCTCCCGACCCCGGTATCGTCGCCGAAGTGAGTGTCAAAGGGCATCTCGATTCGGCGCGTCCCACATGTTGTGAAGTGATTACACTCTCTGTTCGCCCTGATGTGTGGGCGCACGTTCACACGGCCATCCTCGCATTGCTCTTGCCCGAGCGTTCGGTGGATATGTGGTGGCAACGCCCGTTGGACCGGAGCGATGCTTTGTTGCGTCGCCTGTTAGAGGTGGGAACTACGCTCATTGTGGACGCGGAGCACGTTCAGGACGTGGCCACGTTTTTGTCCGCGCTCTCCAACGTGAGGGAGCACCCTTCGACACCACCGGTGGTTGACTTAGTATGGGCGCGGTTGACACCATGGCGGGAATTACTAGCCCAACTCTTCGACCCACCGGACAAACGACCGTACCTCTTCAGTGTCCAGAAGGTACATATCCGCGCCGAAGACACCCCTGCCGGGACTGTAGCCGCGCTCTACCTGACGACTTGGCTGGCCACGAGGTTGGGGTGGATACCGGTGCAGAAGGGACGTCGAAGCAGCAAAGAGTGGCGTTTTACCCGCGGGGATGATTCTGTGCGGGTGAGTTTGGAGTTTCGGCCCCCTTCCCACGTCCCGGGGACGCGTTCCCCTCTGTTGCAACGTGTGCGTTTGTTGACCGCGCCTCGGGCTGATGGGACCAGCGCGGAATTCACCATCTCTGCGGAAGGGAAAGACGAGGTCCTTATCCAGGTAGGGATAGGCACTACACGCACGCGACAGACGCGAGGAGTCCACTGGCCGGACGCGGTGGAGGCATTGTCCATGATCTTACACCAGGAGGGTGAAGACCCTATCTATCAGGATGTATTGGATTACCTGGCAGGAATGTAGGGAGTGCGCAGATGAGGAGACAGATACACATACAGCCGGATGACCGGTGGGTTGAAGATGTGGCTGCGGCCATTGTACGTACTTTGCGCGACGCGTTGGCGCGCTCCGAAACGGTGAGTTTCGTGCTCTCCGGCGGCGGGACTCCTAAAGCCGTGTACCGTTATTTGGCCGAACGCTATACCCACGATCTCGCCTGGGATCGCGTGCACCTGTTTTGGGGTGATGAACGCTACGTGCCTTTTGACGATCCGCGGAGCAATTACGGCATGGCCCTGGAGACACTCATTCGGCATATTCCCATCCCGCCGGAAAATGTCCACCCTGTGCCGACCTATATGCATACACCGAGTTTGGCCGCGCAGGCGTATGAAGCGACATTGCGCGCGTATTTTCCTCAGGGACGGGCTGCGTTTGATCTGCTGCTTTTAGGCCTGGGCGTTGATTGTCACACGGCGTCCCTGTTCCCCCATTCTCCGGCTCTCCATGTGCGTGATCGGTGGGTTGTTGATGCCCCCGGCATAGATATTCAACGCATTACGCTGACGTATCCCGCTCTGAACGATGCCCGTACCATCTTCTTCCTGGTCCGCGGCCAGGGGAAGGCGGAAACGGTGCGAAAGGCACTGGGCACAA
>CAYPUG010000011.1:31307-39888 GCA_964413905.1 uncultured Anaerolineae bacterium
TTCCCGTTGAAGAATGTCCCGCCCAGGGCGTAAACCCCGAGGACGGTGAGGTCCACTGGTGGCTCGACCGGTCGGCCGCGATCTTGCTTAAAACCAACAATGGGGAGAGGAAGGCATGACGAGCACGGAGAACAAGGAACTTTTCCATGTGTTATCCCCGGATGCCGCGTGGCAACGATTCCGATCTCATATGCACCCTCCCCATAGGGTAGAGCGTGTGACCACAGAGGCCTCTTTAGATCGCGTGCTCGCCGAGGATGTGATCGCCCCCCACGATTTGCCCTTTTTCCGGCGCAGCACTGTGGACGGGTACGCGGTTGCGGCCCAGGATACGTTCGGCGCTTCACCGGGGCTGCCCGCGTATTTGACCGTTGTAGGCGAGGTCCCTATGGGGCAACCGCCCGCCCTGGACATCGGCGTGGGGGAGGCGGTCTTGGTTCACACGGGGGGAATGCTCCCGGAGAGCGCGGACGCGGTTGTCATGTTGGAACATACCCAAGAAGTGGAAGAAGGGGGTATTGAGGTGTTCCACCCGGTTGCGCCGGGGGAGAATGTGATTCAAGTAGGGGAGGATATTCGCCAAGGGGAAGCAGTGTTGCCCCGTGGTCACCGTATCCGCCCCCAGGATATCGGCGGTTTGCTTGCCCTGGGCATTACGGAGATCGCGGTTTCGCAGAAACCGCGGGTGGCCATCATCAGCACCGGGGATGAAGTCATTCCGCCCACAGCCACCCCCCAACCGGGACAGGTTCGAGATATTAACTCGTACACGTTGGCGGCGCTCACTGTGCGAGCCGGTGGCGTTCCTCTGCGAATGGGTATCGTGCCCGACCGGCCGGAGGCCTTACGGGAGACGTTACGCCGGGCCAAAGCGGAAGCGGATATCATCGTTCTCTCCGCGGGGAGTTCGGTCAGCGCCCGGGACATGAGCGCGGCGGAAATTCAGGCATTGGGGCAACCGGGCATTCTTGTGCACGGCGTCTCCACCCGACCGGGCAAGCCGACCATCCTGGCCGTGTGCGATGGAACACCGGTGGTGGGGTTGCCCGGGAACCCGGTGAGCGCGATGGTCAATTTCTTGCGTTTCGTGGTTCCCACCATTCGGGTGTGGTTAGCCGCGATGGAGGAACGGCCCTGCACGGTGCAAGCGCGTTTGGCGCGTAACATTCCCTCTGTGGCGGGTCGAGAGGATGTGATTCAAGTGCGCTTAGAGGAACGAGAGGGGACGTTGTGGGCGATCCCCGTGTTCGGCAAATCCAATCTCATTTATACGTTAATTCGCAGTGATGGAATGATCGTCGTCCCCTTGAACAGCAACGGCCTGGCCGAAGGGAGCGACGTCACCGTATATCTTCATCGTTGAGGCTGCCGAGAAAGATGTGTGGGGTCCAAAGGTGATATGGGACGGTAACGGTCATCGGGGTTGACCAAGGACCGATCCATCCCGCGTGGTCATAAGCTCTGACGCGGACGGCCACGCATGTGCCCGTGGGGCTCTCCAGTAGGCCCTCGGTGGTGACCGTGTGGGTAAACCACCGGCGCCATCCGGTCCCCTCCTGTTGTACGTCCACATCGTACCCGGTCACACCGTTCGCGTCTTCGGCTCCCCATCGGACGTATATTTCATCGCGGTGGAGCGTCATGGTGACCTGAGCGATGGGAGGGTGTAAGTCTACGGAAAGGGAGATAGGTGCACTTTCCGCGGCGTAGGTGAACGCGTCCTCGCCCCGGACTTGCACCCACACAGAAGCCGCGTCTGGGAGATGGGCGGGCGATAGGGAAAGTGTGCCCCCACGGCTGTAGATGTCTCCTACTTGGAGGGGGAGCCAGGAAGACCAGTGGTTCTGGTCGCGACTGTACCGATAAGCAAATCGTGCGGGATTGGGCGGCGCGACGGCTGTGCGGAGTGTCCAGGTAATGGGTGTGGTGGTGGTGACCCACCCACGGGGCGCGTGAAAGGTGAAAGTGAGAGGTCGAGTGGGCATGTCCAACGTGATGGGGATCACCGTGTCGGTCCCCACTTTGCCCCCCCTGTCCGTCACTTTGAGAGTGAGCGTGTGCACGCCGGGGCGGTGTTCCAGGGGCCACTGTTGAATGTCATCCTTCGCTTGAGGGTAAGTGGTGACCAATACTCGGTCGAGCGTCAGGGTGATGGGGGCTAAGGCGTGGACCCGAAATTCCACCCGACGGGGAGACCCGAATAAGTGGAAGTCCACCGGGAATTCCCTGTATACCCCTGCGGCCGGAAATTCAATTCCCCGTAGCGCGCGTAAACCCAGCAACGTCCTGCCCGTGTCCTCCACAACATCCAGGAACGCGACCACTTTTGATGTGCGCACATCCCCCGCGGCCAGACGGAACCAAGCCCGATAGGATTGCCCGGGGCGCAAGCGGGAGGTGTAAGGTCCGTAGAGAATGCTGTTGGTTGCCGTCAGGGGATGTTGCCAGGCCCGCCCGTTCAGTGCTTGGGTGTCCGAGATCACGCGTCCGGCCTCCTTTGGCATCCAGGAGAACGCGGTTTCCTCCCAGAGCCATCCCTCACCGATGCCTACTCGTGGGGCGCTCTCCGGTGCCGCGTTGATGTCCATCTCTAGGGAGATGCGGGGCTCTACCGTCTCGGTGACGGTATTCACGGTCAGTGTGGGTGGGGCGGGTGTTCGGTAGAGACGGGTCCCACCCAACGAGGTCACCGTGCGGGATATGTCTTCCACGTAAACGTCGAGACGAATAGGTTTCGTGCTGCTCAACGTGGGGGGAGGATCCCATATCCCCAAGAAGGGCGTGATAAAGCGAGTGCGTGAGAGGACCACAATGGGCGGATTGTCGCCGATGCGGGCCGTTACGGTAAGCGCGCGTAGGGGTTGGACACTTCCCAGGAGGAGGTAAAGGGGGTACGCGTGACCGAGCGTCATATTTTCCAGTTCGGGGGGTAGGAGGGTGCCCACCGGTGTGGTGGTGTCCGGTGGCACCGCGAGGGAGGTGCCGGGATAGTAATGCGCGAGGATCTGGTACGCGTTCCACCCGCGTTCAGCCCACCGCGCTGCCCCCACTTGGGAGAGTCCCCATCCGTGTCCCCACCGGACATCTCCCAAACTGACGGGATCGGGAACCGGCACAATGTAGGGGAGACCCCAGGGATCATCTGCGGTGGGATGACCATTTTGCGCACTGTAGAAGGCCACAATAGGTTCTCCGTTATGTACAAGAATTTGGCCTCGAGTGGTCTGTACCGCGAGGTCGCTGCGCGGATGGTGTTGGTCGCACATGACTTGGTTGTCCACCCAATCACTCACGTCGTAATCCGGGTGCGGGTGAAGGATGTGGTACCAGGCATAGGTTCGGATGGCGATGGCTTGGGCTTTGAGGGTTTCCATCGGCCAGAGTGCGGGCATCTCTGCGGGGAGAACGCGAGATACGTACTCCTCAAAGGGGATGATGTCCACATGCCATGGTGGAACATCGCGACAAGTGTTTCGTGGGTCGTGACGTACACGGATGATCGCGGGCGGGGAGAGTACATCTTGTGAGGACAGGGCGGTTTGGGGGATAGGGAGTGTTTTGGAAAGAGGAGGGGGATTGCTTATATCGGGTGGCATGGGGCAGGGTACTGTGTGTGTGGTGACCTGCCATGTGGGGGGACTCCAGGTGACGGTCACGGTGTACACGCAGGCGTCGGTCTCCGTGCCGGTGGGCACCAGGGCGAGCCGCCACGTGTTCGTTTGTTGGTGAACACCGGCCAGGAGGGTCAACGCCGGGGCCTTCCATATCGGATGTCTCTGCGCGTCGAGAAGGGTGGGGGTACGGGGATAATCCCCCAAGATCAAGGTGGGGGGGAGAGAGGACATGGCTCGCGTGTACACGTCACTTTGAGCCGTAGGCACGGTCATGCTGAGGATGAACACGTACAGTATCAACACACCCAGAGCGAGTGAGGCTAGAAACCGTTTGGTCTGATGCATAGGCCTTTCACAGATCTTATCTCTTCCTCTGATTGACTGACACATCGCGTTTATCTCGGCGTAAAGAAGGAGTTCCTCTTTCTAGGCCAAGGTGCATTCGCAGCGTTTTATCGGTCAATTAGCCTCATAGTATTTGTCGTCGGAGCCTTGAAGAGGTTACGACCCAGAGGACGCTTCCCCGATTGACGGAGACCTTGTGTTTCACCTACCTCGGTGTAGAGAAGGGATCATTTCCTTTCCTCTTTCCAGGCAAGGTGCATTCGCGGCGTTTTGTCATGGAGATGTAAGGTACGCCCAAGAGTTCTTCTGGTACAATGAAAGGGGGAAGTGTTGCTTTAAATCTTTCCCTTTGTTTGATGAGTTTAGGGCATTCCATGAACAGCGCGGCGTGTTCGAACATGTAGGAGGAGATTCCATGATGTTTTTACGTTCCAAGATGCGAGCCTTTTATGTGCTCTACAGTACTGTGGTGGTTCTCTTGGTTTTGGGTGTTTTGTTCGGTTTGGCCGGGCATGTGATAGGGCTCGCGACATATGGATCCCCCCAGGAGATCGGTTCCCTCGGTACCTCCGGGTGGGATAACGCGTGGGCTGATTTTGACGGCGACGGCGATCTGGATTTTGTCCAGGCTCAGACCGCAACCAGCGGGTACAACGCGAATGACGGCGGGAACGAGCAGAACGACTATTACCGCAATAACGGTGATGGTACGTTCACCGAGATTGCCCTGAATTTGGACAACCTCCCCAGTTACGCGGCGGCAGCCGCGGATTTCGACGGTGACGGCGACATGGACGTGGCCATCGGTAATGTGGGGCAGAACTACCTTTACATCAACGACGGCCATGCCAATTTCACCGCCGTGGCCCGCTTCGGTTCCAGTTCCACCACCAACGTGGCCTGGGGCGATTGCAACGGCGATGGCAGGCCGGATTTAGCGGTGGCCAACCGGGGCACAGGCTACCACGACGCGGCGCAAAACAACCTTTACATCAACAACGGCGATGGCACCTTCACCGAACGGGCGGAATTCGGCGGTGACGCCACCTATCACATCACCTGGGTGGACATCGACGGGGACGGTGATCTGGACGCTGCCGTGGCGAATTACGGCCAGAACTATCTGTACATCAACGACGGATCGTGTAACTTCACGGCTCAGGCCCAGTTTGGCAACAGACACACGCAAGATATCGAGTTCGGCGACCTGGACGGGGATGGCGACTTAGATGCAGTCGTGGCTAACGGTACCTTCGGCATGGATGATTACAACTCCAGCATCCAGAACCAGATTTGCTGGAACGACGGCGGCTCTTTCTCCTGCGTGGACGCGTTGGGCGCGTACAACTCCCAGAGTGCGTCCATCGGTGACACGGACCGGGATGGTGACCTGGACGTCATCATCACCAATCACACGGATTCACAACCCTCTATTCTCTACGACAATGATGGCAGTGGGACCTTCAGCGAACACCCTCTCTCCGGGACCGGAGAAGGGAATTATCATTACTGGAAGGCGCGTGGACAGCTGGTGGACATTACTGGGAATGGTATGTTGGACTACGCGGCGGCTCAATTCTGTCATCACGATACATGTCCTGCGGCTATATGGCTGCAGAACGAAACCCCTCCCCCTCCCGCCTCCCTGGGGGACCGGGTGTGGAACGACGCCGACGCCGACGGCGTGCAGGACGGCGGCGAAGGAGGCATCTCCGGCGTGACCGTGGAGCTCTATCCCAACGACTCCTGCTCCGGCACGGCGCAGGAGTCGACCACAACCGACGGCAGCGGCAACTACAGCTTTACGAACCTCGCGCCTGGAACGTACTCGGTGAAGTTCGTCCTGCCGAGCGGGTACACGTTCAGCCTGCAGAACCAGGGAAGCGATGACAGTGTGGACAGCGACGCGGACACCTCCACCGGCTGCACCGGCGGCATCACCCTGAGTGCCGGGCAGAACGACGACACATGGGATGCAGGGATGTATCAACCTGCACCGCGGTTGTTGATTGACAAGGACACGTCTACACCCACGGTCAATACAGGGGGCGAAGCCATTTACACGATTGTGGTGCGTAACGACGGCACAGGAACGGCAGACGATGTCACGGTTCGTGATCTCTTGCCCTCCGGCTTTACTTACAATCGGACGATCTCTGTAGAGACGAGCGGGGCGGTCACCCGTACCGAGGCTATAACCCCTACGAACACTCAGGTTGGAAGTGCAAACTACATCTACGCGTTCGGGGGCAAGAACACTCCCAACTTTTGGAGATATGACGTTGCTTCATCTACGTGGCAGGTAATGGCAGATGCCCCGGGAAACGTGCACGCCGGAGGCGATATAGCCATGTCGGGTGGTTACATTTACGGCATGGGAGGAGGGAGCACGAACGCGTTCTGGCGCTACGATCCTGATACCGACACCTGGGATGACGCGGCTGCGGCCGATATTCCTCTGCCCTCCGGGAAAGAAGTTGGAACTGGTGGTGCCTTGACCTTCGATGATCACTATATCTACGCCATCGTAGGTGGCAACGATAGCGATACGGACAACGACCTCTGGCGCTATGATCCAGATTCGGACTCTTGGACGTTGCTGACTTATACCCCTGTTCCCCAATCGGGTGGTTCCGATATCACCTATGGAGACGGCTACATCTATTTCCTTGGAGGCAACGACGGTAACGATGATCCGGGCACCTGGGGCCCTCAAAACCCTGGTTATGAGTTTTATCGATACAACCTTTCTACAGGAACCTGGGAGCGGTTACACGATCTCCCCAACGTAGAACCTGCAAAAGAAGGGGCCGCCATCGTATTTCATCCGGGATCCGTTTTAGGTTCGCTTTCTTCTGCTGGTTCCGTCTACGCGTGGGTAGGCGGCGACAAGAAACTTTACTATCGGTATGACATCGCTACGGACACGTGGGTACAGGATCCTCCGGCGGATTCGCCGCACAAGGTCGAAAACGGCAGCGACTTATGCTCGGATGGCCAAAACGGGATCTACGGGTTCCCGGCTACGGATACCCGTTATTTCCAGTTATACGACACCGACGGCGATAACTGGTCTGATCTGACTCAGACGCCTGCTCAGGTTCACGACGGTGGCTCGCTCCTCTGTGCCTTTGGCAACGGCACGCCCAAGTGGGGTAGCTGGGAAATAGGAGCAGGAGGAATCATTACCATCACTTTTGTTGCTGACGTGGCATCTGACACACCGGAAGGAATGTATGACAACACAGCCTACGCCGATGCGTCGAATTACCATACCATCGACGACGATGGCACACAGGCGCAAGACGCGGATACTCCTCCAGGGCAAGATCCAGAAAACGACGAAGACGTCATAGTCACGAGCGCCTCTGCTTCCATCGGCGACTTCGTCTGGCACGATATGTACCACTCTCAGAGCCATCAAGTGGACGGCATCCAGGATGCCGGCGAGCCGGGTATTGCCGACGTGGTGATGGAATTGTACGACAGCGGTCATACCCTGGTGATGACCACGACCACGGACGCGAACGGATACTACACCTTCACCGACCTGACGCCGGGCACCTACACGGTGAAGGTGGCCGACAGTAACTTCGCCAGCGGTGGGGTTCTGGAAGGTTGGTACGCCAGCCCGCAAGATGCAGGCGGCGACGACTCCGCGGACAGCGACGGGGACGAAAGCAGCCACGAAGCAACCGTGACGATTGCTTCAGGAGAGAATAACGGAAATGTGGACTTCGGTTTCTACCACACCGGTATCAGCCTGGAGAAGAGTGGTCCCACGAGCGTTATCGCGGGGGAGGTGATCACGTATCATTTCCGGGTGGAGAACACCGGCGACCTGGTGCTGCATGGCGGTGCCCACGTGTACGACCCTCTCATCAACCCCGACGGCGACCACGAGATCTGGGAAGAGACGGTGTGGCCGGGGGAGGTGTACGAGTTCGACCGGACGTATACCACCTCTTCAGAGCAGTGCGGTGCGTTGACGAATACGGCCACGGCTGTTGGGCACCCTCGGAAAGCGGATGAGAGTTATGTGGACGACGTGACCGATCAAGCCAGTTGGACGACTCAGGTGCTTTGTCAATCTGCGCCCTCCGTTGCAGTACAGAAATTCGTGCCGGAGCAGGAAGGCGTGCAGGACAACGTGGTCCTGGTGGGGAGTACCGTGGAGTTTCAGGTGGTCATCACCAACACAGGGGAAACGACCCTGGCGTACGTGCCCCTCCATGACGAGTTTGACAACACCTGCCTCCAGTACACGGCCAAGTCGGCTTCCCCGCCGGAGAACCAACGGGATGCGAGCACCTTGGACTGGCTGGACTTGACCATCTCCTTTAACCGGGATTTGGCGCCCGGGGAAACCTTCACCGTGACCATTCCCTTCCAGGCCGTGGCACCGGATGACGACGCGTGGAATCGGGCCGAGGTGAACGGGGCCATGGATGTCAACGAGCAGCAGGCCCCTGATGCTCAATCCTCTACCTCGGTCATCTGCCGGGAGCCGGCCAGCATTGGGGATCGGGTGTGGAACGATGCGAACAACAACGGGGTGCAGGATCCGGGCGAGGACGGGATCAACGGCGTCACCGTACGGCTGTACAAGGACGACGGGGACC
>CAYPUG010000012.1:0-38799 GCA_964413905.1 uncultured Anaerolineae bacterium
CTCGAGCCATCTTCCAGGTTTGTCACCGCGCGAAGGGGCCGTTCATCGCCATCAACTGCCTGGCCATTCCCCATGAGCTCATGCTCAGCGAGTTCCTCGGGTACGAGGGCGGTGCCTTTAGCGGGGCCCTCGAGGAAGGACGACCGAGCAAATTCGAGTTAGCCGACGGGGGCACCTTGTTCCTGGACGAGGTGGAGAGTCTCACCCTGGAGATGCAAGCAGCGCTCCTCCAGGTCATAGACACGGGCGAAGTCATGCGCCTAGGGAGCACGCGCCCCATCCCCGTGGATGTGCGCATCATCGCGGCCACATCCGCCGACCTGGAAGCCCTGGTACGGGAGGGGAGTTTCAGCGCGGAGTTGTATTATCGTTTTGGCGTGTTCACCATCCGCGTGCCTTCCCTGCGTGAACACCCGGAGGACATCCCGCTGTTGGTGGAACGCACTCTAGGGCGTCTCCAGCAGCAGATAGGCCATCCCATCCGGGTGAGCGAAGAAACCATGGAGTTACTGAAACGCTATCCCTGGCCGGGCAATGTACGGGAATTGGAGAGCACGTTGGAGCGGGCCGCGCTCCTGGCCGAAGGGGATGTTATTCGGCCGGAACATCTCCCCGCGCCGCTCCGCCAAACGCGCCATTGGGCTATTACCGAGGAAGGGGTTATTCCGGTATGGACCATTGAGGAAGCTGAGCGCGAGGCGATCATCCGCGCGGCCCGGGCCTGTCGCGGCCGCATTCGTTGCATGGTGGAAGCACTGGGTATCAGCCGCACCACATTATGGCGCCGCCTCAAGGCCCTAAGAATCGACATCCACCAATATCGATGACGCCCATGGTTGCCCCTAAACGGCGGACACGACCTCCTTGCGCCGGTCATCGTCCACACGTGGTATTCTAACGGCGCTATGTGTTTCATTATGAAACACATAGCGCCGTTTGTATGTTTCAGTTTGGAACATATTGCCCGCTACCGTTGACTTTCTCCTCGGCTCGCGCAGATAATGGATAACAGGAGGTGTCTGGCGCCTTTCATCATCCCCCGGTCCCGTGTGTATCTGTCGGGTTCTCCGGAGAACCGTCATGGACACAACACGGATGTACCGAACAGATGACACCGGACTTTATGCCGCAAATCCTCAATAGAATGCACCCTCAGAAAGGAGACGGCAACCATGAAGCGCAATGGCATGACCGGTGAGTTTATCGCAGAAGTCTTCGGTACGTTTATCCTTATTCTCCTGGGTGACGGCGTCGTCGCAAACGTAGGTTTGGCCCCCCGCCTGGCACCGCCGGGCTATGACTGGAACACCATCACCTTCGGGTGGGCCTTTGCCGTCGCCGTCGCGGTGTACGTTGCAGGAGGAGTCTCCGGCGCTCACATTAATCCCGCAGTGACCGTTGCCCTGGCCGTGACCAAGCGGTTCCCGTGGGCAAAGGTCATCCCCTTCATCATCGCTCAAATTATCGGTGCGTTCCTAGGTGCGTTGGGTGTCTACTTGGTCTACCATGATGGCTTGGTCCAGGCGGGAATGCCCAACGTCTGGTGCACCGGCCCCGGTTCCGTGTTCGGACAAGCTTTCTGGGGCGCGGCCACCAGTGCCAACGCGGCAGGGGCCTATTCCATGCTGAATGCCTTCATCGCAGAGATCTTTGGCACAGCCACCTTGCTCTGGGGCGTGCTGGCCATGACCGATGAGAAGAATCTCGCCCCCAAGGGCAACGCGGCCCCCTTGCTCATCGGTTTTGTCGTGCTGGCCGTAGGTCTTTCCCTGGGCGGGCCTTCCGGATACGCCATCAACCCGGCCCGTGACCTGGGCCCCCGGATCTTCGGCGTCCTGGCCGGCACTAAAGGACTCTTCGACGGATGGTACTGGATTGGACCTCCGGTCATCGGCACCCTCATTGGGGGTATTCTAGGAGCCCTCACCTACGATTGGTTTATCTCACCTTTCTTAGCAAAAGAGGAGTAATTTCGTCCAAAATGCACTACAATACCCGTTAGGTTCTCGGTGAAGCCGAGAACCTGACGGGCCATCACCCGAACACGCATGTGTAATGTCGGCCGAGCACGGAAAGGAGTAGGGCGATGAAGAAGTTGCTGAACTCCCCGGAAACATTCGTGAAAGAAAGTCTGGAAGGGATGGCGCGCGCCTATCCCGATCTCATTAAGGTTCACTTCGACCCGAACTTCGTTTACCGGGCGGATGCACCTGTCAAGGGCAAGGTCGCCGTCATCTCCGGTGGTGGCAGCGGTCACGAACCGTTACACGGAGGCTTCGTAGGAAAGGGGATGCTCCACGCGGCATGTCCCGGTGAGGTCTTCACATCTCCCACCCCGGACCAAATGTTGGAAGCCGCGAAGACGGTAAACAGCGGGGAAGGTGTGCTCTTCCTGGTGAAGAACTACAGCGGTGACGTGATGAACTTCGAGATGGCCGCAGATCTGGCCCGAGCCGAAGGGATTCGCACGCTGAACATTATCATCGATGACGACGTCGCCGTCAAGGACAGCCTGTACACAGAAGGGCGACGAGGCACGGGCACAACCGTTCTGGCCGAGAAGATCGTTGGAGCCGCTTCCGAACGAGGATACGATCTGAAGCGCCTGGCCGATCTGGCCCGCAGAGTGAACATCAACGGTCGCAGCATGGGCATGGCCCTTACCTCTTGCACCGTTCCGGCGAAGGGCACGCCCACCTTTGAACTGGGTGAGGACGAAATCGAAATAGGCATCGGCATCCACGGTGAGCCCGGACGGGAGCGCATAAAGTGGCGCCCTGCAGATGAGATCACCGAAATGCTGGCCTTGAGCATTATCGAGGATCCACCCTACACCCGCAAACTACGGGAATTCGATGAGGAAAAGGGTGAGTGGGTAGAAGTTGAACTCACCGATCCGCCCTTCCAAGCCGGCGACAAGGTCATCGCGATGGTCAACGGCATGGGTGGCACCCCCATTGCCGAACTCTTCGTCGTCTACCGTAAACTCGCCGAAATCTGCGAAAAGAAGGGGTTAACCATCGTCCGCAACCTGGTGGGCAACTTTATTACTTCTCTGGAAATGCAGGGCGTGATGATCACCCTTTTGCGCGTGGACGATGAAATGATCGAACTGTGGGACGACCCGGTCCTGACACCGGGACTCCGCTGGAAGGCCTAAAGTCCATCACCTATGAAGGAGGCAGAAAAGGCGTATGGTCACCCGTGACCAAATCGTAGAATGGATTAAACTGGTTGCCAACGTTCTGGAAGAGAACAAGGACTATCTCACCCAGTTGGACGCGGCCATCGGCGACGCAGACCACGGCATCAACATGGATCGCGGGTTCAAGAAGGTGATGAGCCAATTGCCCGCGGTTCAAGACAAGGACATTGGGAACATCTTGAAAACTGTGGGCATGGCGCTGTTGTCCAGTGTGGGCGGCGCCGGTGGCCCCCTCTACGGCACGCTCTTCATGCGGGCCGGCATGGCCGTAGATAAGAAGTACGAACTCACGGATGAAGATCTGGTTGCCATGTGGAAGGCCGCCGTGGACGGTGTCATCCAGCGCGGTCGAGCCCAGCCGGGCGACAAGACCATGGTGGATGCCCTTCTCCCCGCGGTTGAGGCCATGCAACAGGCCCTGAACGAAGGCGCGGACACGGTGGAAATTTTACGCCGTGGGGTAGCCGCAGCGGAGAAGGGCATGAAGGATACCATCCCCATGCTGGCCAAACGAGGACGTGCCAGTTACCTGGGTGAACGCAGTATCGGTCATCAGGATCCAGGGGCCACATCCTCATACCTTATTCTCAAGGCCATGTTGGATGTGGTATCTCAAGGCCAGGCATAGATTAAACCACACCGACCAATTGGAAGCCTAATCTTTACGATTCAACCATAAATCACTGTTGGTGCGACGGACACCAAGTTCGACGGCAAGGGAACGGTCACTGCCGTGAACTTTGTGCTCCCTATCCACAACATCACGGTCAACGGTGATGGTATCAAAGATGAGAGGAGGGAGTCATGGCTAAGTATGTAGCGGCAGTAGATCAGGGAACCACCAGCACTCGCTGCATGATCTTCGATCATGCAGGCCAGGTGATCAGCATCGACCAGAAAGAACACGAACAAATTTATCCCAAACCCGGATGGGTCGAACACGACCCCATGGAGATCTGGGAACGCACACAAGAAGTCATCCGCGGGGCCATTGAAAAAGCCGGCATTAAGCCGGGAGAAATCGCAGCCGTAGGGATCACAAACCAGCGAGAAACCACCATCGTCTGGGATAAGAACACCGGTAAGCCTTATTACAACGCTATCGTCTGGCAAGATACCCGAACCAAGGAGATCTGTGATGAGTTGGCCAAGGACGGCGGCCAGGATCGCTTCCGCTCTAAGGTCGGGCTGCCGTTAGCCACTTACTTCTCCGGCCCCAAGATCAAGTGGCTGTTGGACAACGTAGAAGGCCTGCGCGAGGCCGCGGAACGGGGCGACGCGCTGTTCGGCAACATCGACACCTGGCTCATCTGGAACTTGACCGGTGGACCTAACGGCGGCGCCCACGTCACCGACGTCACCAACGCCAGCCGCACCATGTTGATGAACCTGGAGACCCTGGACTGGGATGACGAAATCCTGGAGATCATGGGCATTCCCAAGAAGATGTTGCCCAAGATCGTCCCTTCCAGCGATCCCAACACGTGGGGCAACACCTTGAAGGACGGTCCGTTCGGTGACGAAATTCCCGTCTGCGGTGACCTCGGCGACCAGCAAGCTGCTCTGGTCGGTCAAACCTGCTTTGACCCCGGCGAGGCCAAGAACACGTATGGCACCGGTTGCTTCTTGCTGTTGAACACAGGGACCAAGCCGGTCCCCTCCAAGAGTGGGTTGCTCACCACCCTGGCCTACAAGTTCGGGGACAAACCTGCCGTATACGCACTGGAGGGATCCATCGCGATCACCGGCGCGCTGGTCCAATGGCTGCGGGATAACCTCAAATTCTTCGAGAAGTCCGCAGACGTGGAACCTTGCGCCCGCAGCGTGCCCGATAACGGCGGCATCTACTTTGTCCCGGCCTTCTCCGGGCTTTTCGCTCCCTACTGGCGCAGTGACGCTCGCGGTGTAATCGTGGGCCTCACCCGCTACATCAACAAAGGACACATCTGTCGCGCCGCGCTAGAAGCCACCGCCTACCAGACCCGCGACGTGTTCGAGGCCATGATCAAAGACGCGGGCGTGGACCTAAAGGCGCTGAAGGTGGACGGCGGCATGGTGTACAACGAATTGCTCATGCAATTCCAGGCCGATATCCTCGGCGTACCGGTGGTCCGCCCGAAGGTGGCCGAGACCACGTCCCTGGGCGCTGCGTACGCGGCCGGGCTCGCGGTGGGCTTCTGGGAGAACTTGGACGACCTGCGTCAGAACTGGCAGGTAGACAAACGCTGGGAGCCCCAAATGGATGAAGAAACCAAAGAGAAACTCTACAAAGGCTGGCTGAAAGCGGTGGAGCGCACCTTTGGCTGGGTAGAATAATACGTGCAACGCAGATTGGACATACAATAAGGGGGTGACTCCCGGCCAAAGGAACGCTACCGGCGCTGGGAGTCACCCCTAACTTTATTCACATGGTGAAGGAAGGTGAAATCATCATGGCCAATTACCATGTTGTCATCATCGGCGGTGGGGGTACAGGTGCGGCACTTGCCCACGACTTGGCCTTACGAGGTGTGCGTGTTACGGTCGTCGAACGTGGGGAGGTAACCTCCGGCACAACGGGCCGTCATCACGGCTTACTTCACAGCGGGGCACGCTACGCGGTCAAGGATCAGGAATCGGCCAAGGAATGCATTCAGGAGAACATGATCCTGCGCAAGATCGCACCTGGCTCCTTTGAGTTGAACGACGGCCTGTTCGTGGCCATCACCGAAGAAGACCTGGCCTATTATGACGATTTCATGGAAGGGTGCGCGGTCTGCGGTATCCCCACGCGCACGCTCACCCGTGAGGAAGCGTTACGCCTGGAACCCAACCTTAATCCCGAAGTGAAACTGGCCGTGCAAGTGCCGGACGGCACCATGGACGCGATGCGGCTCGTACTCCGCTTCTTCGCAACCGCCAAGCACAACGGCGCGGTGATCAAGCCTTTTACAGAGGTGATCTCCCTGAACATGGAAGGCAAGACGGTCACCGGCGTTCATGTACGCGATCACACCACGGGCAAGGAATACGACATCGGTGCAGATATCGTGGTCAACGCAGCCGGTCCCTGGGCCGAAAAAATCGCCCGAATGGCCGGGGTAGACGTTCCCGTCCAACCATCCCCCGGCGTGTTGGTGGCCGTATGGGGGCGGTACAACAACATGGTCATCAACCGTCTACACCGTTCCGGAGACGGCGACATCATTGTCCCCCAACGAGAACTCTCCATTATCGGGACGAGTTCATGGGTTGTGGACGATCCCGACCAACTCGAAGTGCCCGAGGAACACATCCAATTAATGTACGAAAAAGGCGCCGAGATGATCCCGGCGATTAAACACGCGAAGATGCGCGCGGCCTGGTCCGCGGCCCGTCCCCTCATCGGTAGTCGGGGAGCGACAACCGGTCGTGAGCTAAGTCGCACGTTTAAGTGTTTTGATCACGCGGACGAAGGTGTGGAAGGCTTTGTCACCATCACCGGCGGCAAAGCCACCACGGCTCGGGCCATGGCGGAAACCACCGCGGATGTGGTGGTCCGCAAATTGGGGCTGGATGCTCCCTGCCGCACACGAGAAGTCGTCTTGCTGCCTCACACAGCATACTACACGTAACGCCGGACTCAATTCAAAGATTGGGAGGTACCGTCGCCCGTGAGGGCGCGTAAGTCCTCTGATGAGAGGGAAAAACATGACGGAAAAAAACGTCCAATTTAAAGTGTTCCGCTACAAACAGGGGGATACGGCCCCCCATTACGATACTTTCACGGTCACGGTCAACGAGCGCACAACTGTGTTAGACGCGTTGGAGGCGATCCGCCGTGACCAAGACGGCACCCTGACTTTCCGACATTCTTGTCACCACGCCTCTTGTGGCACTTGTGGCATGCGGGTCAACGGCAAAGAAGTCCTCGCCTGTGTGACGAACGTGATGGAACTGGGTACACCGGAGGTGGTGGTCGAACCTCTGCAAAACGCGCCGATTATCAGCGATCTCGTCGTGGACATGGGAGGATTTTACGAAACCTTCAGCCAGGCGCACCTCCCTCTCATACGAGAAAGTGAATACTTGCCCGAATCGGACGTGGCCGAAGGGGTGCCTTTTCACATGCGGCTGGAGAGTTGTCTAGAGTGTGGTTTGTGCCTCTCCGCGTGCCCGGTGGTGGGCACCGATCCGGAGTACTTAGGTCCGGCCACTTTGGCCGCGGTGTGGCGAGTCGTGCAAGAGCCGCGCGGTGAGGATCCGGAGGCCCTCCTCGCGTGGGTGGATTCGGAACAGGGGTGCTGGCGATGCCACGCGGCCATGGAATGCACCGAGGTATGTCCCTCTAACGTGGATCCCGGAGGGGCCATCATGGCGCTGCGCGGTGAACTCACCCGACGTAAAATCGGTCATCTCTTGGGTCAGGGATAAAGGGAGATACAACCATGTTGGACACCACACGTTTCAACACACGAAGACGTCAACGGCGTCCTGGAGCCTGGCTTCACCTCAAAGGACGACATGTAGGGGCCTGGGCGTTCGCGTTGAATCGGCTGGCCGGATTGGGGTTGGTTTTGTACCTCATATTGCATCTGTTTGTCCTAAGTTTATTGGCCAAAGGGCCTCGCGCTTGGGATGACTTTGTGGCTCTGGCCAAAAGCCCGCTTATCTTACCGTTAGACGTCATCCTTCTAGCGGGCATTTTGTATCACGGGCTGAACGGTGTACGTATCGCGCTGATCGGGGTAGGCATAGGTGTCCGGCAACACAAAACCATGTTTTGGACACTCATGGTGATCGTAGCCGTACTTCTGGCCGTGGGAACCTGGGGTTTCATCACGGTGTGAAAGGAGCAGGCCGATGAACACAAAGCAATCGGGGACGTGGGCCGGTACCTTATGGCTCTTGCAGGCTCTGAGTGGCCTGTTGCTCATCCTCCTATTGGGCTCTCACATGATAGTGAATCATTACGTGGTTGAAAGAGGGCTGCGCACATACCAAGATGTAGTCAATTATCTATCCCATCCATGGGTCGTCGCGTGGGAAATCCTCTTCCTCGTCGTGGTCACCTTCCACGCGGCTTTAGGGGTGCGGTCCATCTTACTGGATCTGGGACCGGGCAAGGGAGGACGGCGGATAATTAATTGGGGCATCACTTTGTTAGGGTTATTCGCGGTGCTGTATGGGGTATGGTTGACGTTTCAGATCAAATGAAGAACGATGACATTGCCGGGTGAGGCGCTTTGAACCGTTCCACACCTATTATCACGGAAAGGAGAAGCCGATGAGTCGCCAAGGGAAAGCGCGTCGCACACAGGAGTCGCGCCAAAGGCGTCAGGTCTCCTCTCCGCGTTCCTCCCATCCCGGCTGGATACCGCCCATGACCGGGCTCAAGATTATGACGTTGACCAGTCTGGCGTTGATGCTCTTCGTCGGCTGGCAAACGTACCATCAGACGGGTGATATGGCGGTTACAACCCGGCTGGCGGTCATCGCCGGTATCAGCATTTGGGTCATTTTTGGCTTTGTGCTGGTGATGACCAAACTCATCCGTTCGCGTTCTACCCAATAACAGACGAAGGATAGGAGCCACCATGGACTGGGCCCTCATGTGGGCACCATACACGGAAGATGTATACCGGCGAGTGTTAGACTGGCTGACTCCGGAGGATGTGGTTGTTGACATTGGTGCGGGCGATCTGCGTTTAGCCCGCCGGATGGCGGCCCGGGTGAAGAAGGTGTACGCCATCGAACGTCAAGCCGCCATCGTACGGCATGGATTGGCCATGGGACCACTGCCGAGAAACCTTTTGGTCATTGTCGGGGACGCGCGTCACATATCCTTCGCGAACGATGTGACCGTAGGCGTGCTGCTCATGCGTCACAGTCCGGACGTGCGCTTATACGCGGAAAAATTGCGCGCGGTGGGAGCCCGCTATCTGATCACCAATGCCCGTTGGCACCTGGACGTGGAGCAAGTGAACTTACAAAAAACACGCATTCCCTTTCAACAAGTTAAATTGGGCTGGTATGCCTGCTGGTGTGGTCACACCGGTTTTATTCCGGGGCCGCCCGAAGCATTAACAGAGGCGGTGTTTCACCACGTACACGAAGTGGCCACCTGTCCCGCGTGTGACCACAACCTGCGTCACATTGCGGAAAAATCAAACATTTAATGCATCATCTCTGGTTAATCAACACATTGTACCTATTGCCCTGCTATGGCGGCCAAGCGTGAACGAGTGAAATCATTCGCCATTTTGGAGTGCGGCCACATGTTGCCGCTTTGATAACATCTTTGGAATGCGGTGACCCGGCACCGTTTTGACAGCGTCTTTGGAATGCGGTGACTCGGCACCGCTTTGATAGCAACTTTGGAATGTGGCACCCCGGTGCCGCTTTGATAGATGAACACCTTCTAAAATAAAGATAGACATTCATGTGACAGGGAGGAAAGCACCGTGCGTCTCAAAGGAAAACGTGTAGGCGTGTTTGTGGAAGAAGGTTTTGAAGACCTAGAATTCTGGGTTCCGGTCATGCGACTCCGGGAGGAAGGGGCGGAAGTCATCATCATCGGCACGGGTCGGGCTGAAGTCTTTCGGGGCAAACATTGCCTAGAAGCACGGCCCGATGTCACAGCCGACCAGATCGCCGCGGATGATGTAGACGCTCTGGTCGTTCCCGGCGGCTGGGGGCCGGACAAACTGCGCCGTTATGAATCGGTGACCCGCCTTGTACGTGATGTGTATCAGCAGGGCAAGATCATCGGATCCATCTGTCACGGCGGATGGGTGCTGATCTCCGCGGGGGTGGTCAAGGGACACAAGGCCACCGGGTCGCGCGGCATCCGTGACGACCTGATCAACGCGGGAGCTACGTGGGTAGACGCGCCCGCGTTCCGCGACGACAACCTCGTGTGGGGACGCGTTGTCGCGGATATTCCGGCCTTCTGTCGGGAACTCATCACAGCGATCGCCGAATCCTAAACACCAGAGAGGGCCCTCATGGTCGGACTGGTCATTGTTGCACACAGCGCCTGTTTAGCCCAAGGGGTCAAAGAACTTGCCGACCAGATGGTGCAGGGGAAAGTCCCCATCGCGGTGGCAGGAGGCATTGACGATCCCGACAATCCCTTCGGCACCGACGCGATGAAGGTGCTGCAAGCGATTCAACAGGTGTACAGTGACGATGGGGTCGTCGTGCTCATGGACTTAGGCAGTGCGCTCCTCAGCGCAGAAATGGCCCTGGACTTCCTGCCGGAAGAACGACGTCGTCATGTGTACCTCTCCGATGCGCCCTTAGTAGAAGGTGCCATTGCTGCCGCCGTCCAAGCATCCACCGGGGCCGACGTCTCCCAGGTGCTGACGGAAGCCCGTAACGCGTTGGCCGCGAAGGTCGCCCAACTTCATCTGGAACCCCAGGCTGAAGAGGCGAGCCAGGCCCCCGTCCACGGAAAAGAAATCCGGCTGGTGGTGCGTAACCGCCTGGGGCTCCACGCGCGGCCTGCGGCCCAATTCGTTTCCACCGCAGCCCGATTCCAATCCACGGTTTGGGTGCGCAACGTCAGCACCGGCAGCGACTGGGCCAACGCTAAAAGCATCAATCAAATCGCAACCCTGGGCGTACGGCAGGGCCATGAAATCGCAATTGTAGCCGACGGTCCCGACGCGGAGGAGGTGCTCAACGCGCTGCGTGACCTGGTCGAACGAAACTTCGGCGAAGGTGCGGAGAGCCCCCCACCTTCCCCCCCGGTTCCACGTCCAACCACAGAAGAAGGCGCGTGGACGGGCATTCCCGCTTCCCCGGGGGTGGCCATCGGACCCGCGCACGTGTTCGTCTTGCAGCCCGTGGCCATCCCTCAGGATACAGTCACCGACCCCCAAGCAGAATGGGAGCACCTACAGCAGGCTGTGCGCGCCGCGCAGGAAGAACTACAGAACCTGCGAGCCGAAGCGGTCCGACGCGTGGGGGAGTACGAGGCCGCGATTTTCGACGCGCACATTCTTGTACTTCAAGATCCCACCCTGCAAGAAAAGGCCCGTTCGTACATTTTCGATCACCACATGAACGCGGCTGCAGCCTGGGCCCGAGTGATGGAAGAAACCGCGGACGCGTATCGGCACTTGGACGATCCCTACATGCAGGCGCGAGCCGCGGATGTCGAAGATGTCAAACGCCGTGTCCTGCGCATTTTGTTAGGCACTCAGACCGAACCCACCTTCCCCGACCATCCTTTCATCCTCATTGCCGAGGATCTCACCCCCTCGGATACGGCTCAATTGGACCCCGCTCGTGTGCTGGGCATTTGTACGGCATTAGGCGGCGCCACATCCCACTCCGCCATCCTGGCGCGTGCACTGGGCATTCCCGCAGTGGTGGGCGTGGGTCCCCACATTCTGCACGTGGAAGAGGGGGAGGAGATGGCCTTAGACGGAAACACCGGTCATGTGTGGATCCGTCCGTCGGCAGAGGTCAAAGCGCGGCTAGAAGCAAAACGCGAGGAGTGGCTCCGACAACAACGACGTATAGAGGCCATAGCCAAACGTCCCGGGCAGACAAAGGACGGTCGGCGGGTAGAAATCGTCGCCAACATCATCGGCATCGCCGACGCGCAAGCCGCGTTACGTCGCGGGGCCGAAGGAGTGGGGCTAATGCGGACCGAGTTTCTCTTTGTGGGCCGAGATACGCCACCCGACGAGGAAGAACAATGGCACGTCTACCACGAAGTGGCCGAATTAATGGGCACACGGCCCCTCATCATCCGCACGGTAGATGTGGGAGGTGACAAACCCATTCCCTACTTGCAAGTGGAAAAAGAGCCGAACCCCTTCCTGGGATGGCGCGGTATTCGCCTTTGCCTGGACCAACCGCACATTTTGAAAACACAATTTCGGGCCATCCTGCGGGCCAGCCCAGGCCACAACGTGAAGATCATGCTTCCCATGGTGGCCGATGTGGAGGAAGTACGAGCAGCCCGGCGCCTTTTCCAAGAAGCGCAGGAAGAACTGCGCGCGGAAGGCACACCTTTCAACGAGCAGGTGGAACTGGGCATCATGGTTGAAATTCCCGCCGCTGCCCTGCTCGCAGAAAAATTCGCCCCGCTGGTGGACTTCTTCAGCGTGGGGACCAACGATCTCAGCCAGTACACCATGGCCGCGGACCGCACCAACGCCCGTGTGGCTCACTTGGCCGATGGTCTACACCCCGCAGTACTTCGTCTCATCCGCCAGGCTGCAGACGCAGCGCATCACGCCGGGATCTGGATCGGAGTATGTGGGGAAATTGCCGGCGATCCCCTGGCCGCGCCCATCCTGGTCGGCTTGGGCGTTGATGAACTGAGCATGAACCCTCCGGCCATCCCTCGAGTGAAAGAGGTATTGCTCTCCCTGACGTATGAGGAAGCCCAAACGTTGGCACAAGCCGCGCTGACCCAGGAGACCGCGCAGGCCGTCCGCCGTATGGTCCGAGAGCGCCTCCACGTATAGGAGATCACTGCCACGCTGCACTCCGGGACAAAGCATGAACAATCCCATATTCGCCCGCGTCTTTATCTTTAGGTACAATACCCAGGTAGCTGCTCCAATTTCATACACGTGCGTTGGCTTCAAGGGGTGAATGTCTTTAGTCGCGCTATGGGCAGACCTGAAAAGAAAGAGGATAACCATGTCACGTCCATCACAACCGCAAAACAAACCGGACACACTCCCCATCCACACAGACTTGGATGAGGAGAGCGAAGAACAACTGGACGAGCTCCTTGGGAGCATTGTGCTCACCATGGCCCTATGGGAAGAACCGCTGGTCACCGCGCTAGGGGAAGAAGCCCAGGACCTCGCGGGACACCTCATTGACCTGGATATTTACTTCGAGGACCACGCGCTGCTGGAACTGTACAGCGCTCTGGTCTTCACCGACGACACACAGCCCCCCCTAAGCAGTGTAAATCACATCGCCGACACCCTGGCCCGTCACGTAGAAAAAGGTATCTATCTGGGAGAGATTGCCGAAGAAGAGGAAACCGGGGCTCCCATCTTCATCTTCCATAACCGGAAGGACCGAGAAGTCTTGCTTATCCTGGCCGATGGTTGGGAAGTGGATACGTGGGATACCTTGCCGAGCAACGCGTAAAAAACCACTCCGAACCGAACACGGGAAGAGACAACCATGCGAGTACTTGTCATATCCGACATACACGCCAACCTGGAAGCTCTGGAGACGGTGCTGGAATACGCCCGTCAGGAAGGGGGATTTGACAAGGTGTGGTGTTTGGGGGATGTGGTCGGCTACGGACCCAACCCCAATGAGTGCGTGGATCGGGTACGCGAATTGGATGCGCTCTGCGTTCTAGGGAATCACGACGCGGCTGCACTAGGCATGGTCAATATTGAGGACTTCAATCCCGACGCCCAGGCTGCCATACGCTGGACCCAAGAGCAACTCACCCCGGCCTCGAAAGCCTACCTCCAAAGCCGACCTCACCGCCTCGTCGCCGAGGCGATCTACACCATCGTCCACGGTAGCCCACGAGACCCCGTGTGGGAATACATTCTTTCCCCCAGCATGGCACGGGAACAATTCACCCACTTTGACACCCCCATCTGTCTGGTGGGCCATACACACATCCCCGTCATCTACCACGCGTTCGCGGGGGAGGACGGTCGTTTACAGACCGTGGGTTACTACCCGGAACCGGGAGAAGTGTATCACCTCAAAGATCCCGACCGCTGGATTGTGAACCCAGGAAGTGTGGGCCAACCCCGTGACCAAGATCCCCGCGCCGCGTTTGTGCTCCTGGACACGGAACAACGGGAATGGGCGTATTACCGGGTACCGTATAACATCGAACGAACCCAGTACCTGATGCGAGAAGCCGGCCTGCCCGTACGCCTGATCGCTCGGCTCTCATATGGCTGGTAAACGCTCAACGCCGCGCAAACCGGAACCGCCGAGCCGACCTCAACGTCTTAGACGTGGAAAACCGGGGGCTTCTCCGAGGAGCCGTCACAATTTCTACGCCGACATGCATATACTAAGGGAGGAGAACATCGCATGAACCGACGCCTACGGTTGCTCATTCCGCTTATCTTCATCATCCTGGTCACCGTGTTCGGAGGATGTGCCTCCCGCAAAGCCCCCTCCCCTGCGATGCCCGCGCTCGAACAAGGCCCCCTGCCCAAAAGTCCGCCCATTCACGAGGAAACCACCGCGCGCGCCAACGCGGAACTTCCCGACGTGGACCGCCGCATCATTTACGAAGCCGAGATCACCTTGGTCGTCCAAGATACAAAGGCCGCGGCGGATGACATCGAACAGCTGGCCAAGCAACTGGGTGGATACGTGGTGGAAGCGAACCTGTACCGTCGGGAGGGCACGCTGGTTGGCAACATGACCCTCCGCGTGCCCCAGGAACGCTTTGAGGACGCGTTGGCCCGGTTAAGCGCGTTGGCCGTCCGAGTGGACCGACAAAGCATTCACACTCAGGATGTTACATCTGAGTATGTTGACCTGGAGGCTCGGCTTAAGAACCTAGAAGCCACTGAAGAGGAACTGCGGGCCCTGTTGAAGGAGGTACGCGAACAGACCAAAAGCGCCTCGGACATTATGGAGGTCTACCGGGAATTGACCCGCGTGCGGGAACAAATAGAGCAAATCAAGGGCCGCTTGCAAATGCTGGACAAACTCACCACGTATGCGACCATCCGTGTGGAACTGACGCCGTACGCACTCTCACAACCTCTGTCGTCCCGTCCGTGGGATCCGCGGGTGACGTTATATCACGCTTGGGGCACCCTGCTCAACGTACTCCAACTCCTCGCTAACGCGTTCATTTACCTGATCATCGTGGTCATCCCCGCGCTCGCCCTCGTCCTCATCCCCATCGCCATCGTAATGCATGCGCTGCGATGGCTGTGGCGACACACGCGCGGCAAGAAAGCACAAGGATCCTAAGCGTCAAACCTGTGACCATACCATGCGTCCAAAACGCGTTCTCTTTCTCGATCACGCCCCGGCCTTGGGGGGGGCTGAGTACAGTCTGCTCGACGTGCTCACGCGGCTTCCCCGCGAACGCGTGGTGCCCCTCCTGGTGTGCGCGCCCGGCCCGGTGGCTTTGGAAGCAGAGCGACGGGGCATTCCCCACCGGACCATGGGCTTTCCTCGCCTGCGAAGATCCACCACGCTTCCCCGAAACCTGTGGAAAGGCGTCCAAGAAATCACCCACATCGCCCACACATTTCGCGCCGATATTCTTTACACGAACACCGTACGCGCCCAGGTATACGGCATAGCCGCCCACTTCCGCTCACGTCTCCCCCTGATGTGGCACATGCGTGACTTTTGGCTTTCCGAAGCGAAACCGCGGTGGTCTGCCCCGGACCGTTGGGGGAAACGAATCCTGTGCGCTACAGCGCGACACGTGATCACGAACTCTCGCGCGGTGGCCGAACACCTGCCCTGTCCGGAGAAAACCACGGTCGTATACAACGGCATCGAAGTAGAACGGTTTAGGCCCGGGGAGGGACGAATGGCGTTTCGTCGCGAGCACGGCATCCCCTTGCATGTCCCTGTGATAGGCATGGTCGGGCGTCTCCGTCCCTGGAAGGGGCAGGATCGGTTCCTGCGGATCGCCCATACCGTAGCCAAACACCATCCGTCCACACGTTTCCTTATCGTGGGCGGAACGCCCTTTGGTGTCGGAAAAGATTACGAGCAAGAACTGCACTCATTCGCTACCGCGTTGGGCTTGAAAGAACATACCGTGTTCACCGGTCACTTACCGGACGTACGTCCTGCTTTGGCTGCGATGGACATTTTCGTCCACCCGGGTGATCCGGAACCTTTCGGACGGGTGATCATTGAGGCCATGGCGATGGCGCTCCCTGTGGTGGCGTTTGCGCACGGCGCGATCCCGGAAATTGTCCTGCCTGGTCGGACGGGTATTCTGGTGGCGCCTTATGATGAAGACGCGCTGGCCCATGCGATCATGGCACTCATCGAGGACGTAGACAAGCGGAAATACATGGGACATCGCGCCCGAGAACACGTCGCCCGCACGTTTCACATCCGGACCACTGTCGAACGTCTCACCCAAATCCTACAACACATGTAATATCCAACTGCTGATGGGACAACACGCTGCGCGGTACACGTTATTCCAGGAGGGTCATGTCGATGAATCCGATTGTTGGAATAGACTACGCAGCGCGAGGAGGATCCCCGGCAGACACCCCGGCAGAGAAGGTGCGGGTTCCGATGGGGGTGTCGGCTCCGGAGGTGGCGTGGGCTCCGGAGGTGGCGTGGGTTCCGGAGGTGGTGTTGGCTCCGGAGGTGGTGTGGGTTCCGGAGGTGGTGTGGGTTCCGGCTCGGCCGAGCCCTGCCGAACCGCAGCCCAAATATCCCCTCGGCCCGCTCCTTGGATGTTGGGCCCTAACCCCAAGTCTCGCGCGGTGGCCATGAACCGTTCCTTGACCTGGGCGGGTGTGAGATGGGGTTCTGCCTGCAACAATAACGCCGCGGCACCGGTGCAGTGGGGTGTAGCCATGCTCGTACCCGATGCGGCAGTGTAGTATTCACCGATGGGAGTCCCCATATAAGTCCCTCTCGCGCGAGCGGCCACAATTCCCTCGCCGGGAAAACAAATATCCGGTTTAGTCCGTCCGTCCGCGGTGGGTCCCCGACTGCTGAAAAGCGCGATTTGATCGTTGTCTGTGGTGGCTCCCACAGTAATAACCCGACGAGCACAGCCCGGGGAACCCACCGTTCCCCGAGCGGGCCCCGCGTTCCCCGCGGCCACGCAAACCACAATGCCTTCCGCGACCAGGGAATCACAGGCCATGCTTAACGCGTCTGTACCATCACAAGCTACATCGGCGCCCAAGCTCAAATTGACCACGTGGACATTCTGTTCCAAGGCCCAATCCAACCCTGCAATGACTTGGCTCATCCGTCCTTCGCCTCGGTCATCCAGAACTTTAGCAATGTGAAGCGCCGCACCCGGAGCAACCCCACGGTATCGACCGTTGGACGCCTTACCGGAGCCCGCGATGATGGAGGCCACATGGGTTCCGTGACCGTTCCCATCACTGGCTATGCCTTTACCGCTGAAATCCTGAGCCGCTACAATGCGGTCGGCCAGGTCCGGATGGTGAAAATCCACGCCGGTATCCACTACGGCCACATGGATGCCTTCACCCGTCCATCCCAGTTCCCACACGCGGGGCGCTCCAATCTTGGGGACGGACACATCCAACAACGCGTGAACGGGTAAGTCCTCCCACACGCGCACTACGTAATGTTCATCGGCCAACGCGTGGACCCGGTCCACAGGGACTTCCAGAGCCATGAAAGGCAATCGCTTGCCCACATACCGGGCCCGCCAGCGCCGGGCTGCCGTGTGGGTCAACACCACATCCGGTCGATATTGGACAATGACGGGGACGGTGCGCGGTATGGGCAAACTCTTTAATCGAGCCTCTAATGCGGGGTGGATTTTCTCATGGGCGCTCATAGACGCTTCCTCACTTTACGACCTCTGCGTGTGCACAGGGCGATCGGGTTCAATCCGTTGCACCCACGGTTCCTGAGTCAGAGCCAAGATCACGTGGGCCGGGGCGGATACAGCCACACCGTGGATGAGCCGCAATGTTCGCTGCACGTGAACGCCGCGGGCTTCCAGGGCGGACCGTGCCCGCTCTAAGGGAAGGGTGACGATAACGATGACATTCACAGGATGATCCTTCACATGTTCCAATTGTTGACGGAAGGCTGGATCGAGGACATTCACGGATCTCTCTCCACGTTTTTCCTGCGGTCCGTGTATATTCTACGACACATGTCCACAAAGCACAAAGGGGACAAACATGCGTCGAGGGGGAACAGGCGTGGGTGTGAAGGTGGGTGTGGGTGAGGGGGAAGGTGTTGGAGTCACCGTGGGCGTTGGCGTGGAAGTCGATGTTGGTGTGAAGGTGGGCGTAGGCGTCCATGTGGGGGTAGGGGTGGGGGACGGGGTCGGCGTAAACGTGGCAAAAAGGTACGTTAATGTGTACGGGTTCCCCAATACTAAATCATCATGGCCGTATACCTGGGCCAAAAAGGTGGTGGTCGTGAGCACGGTATAGGATATCTGCTCCGTGTTCGTCACGTTTGTGCTCTGAGCGAGCACCGTATTTGCAGATGCGTTCCACAGGCGCACATCCAAATCCCCCAACATGGCCTCATAATCCACACGCACTCCTAACACGCCCTCCGCCCCGGTGGTCATGCGGAACCAGTCAGTGGTGTGAGGACACAATGTCAGATTGTACACTCCGGGGGTCAAGTCCGGAGCCTGGTCGGGGCTCTGATTGGGCGCGAAGGCATCCTCCCGGCACGCCCCCTGTTGTTCCACTTGAACAATAAGTGTGTATGTGTTGGACGTGTGAGGGGTAGCTCCTTTGATGAAAGCGTACACCCAAGTAGGCTGTTCTGTCGCGTAGACGACCATTTCGTTGTCCGTGGTAGACGTGCTGGAGCGAAGGGTCCGGGTGCCGTTCGCGTTGATGAGATACAGGTCCAAATCGCCCAACGTGTGGGTAAAGAGGGTGACCACTCGCACGACCGATCGCGCGGGCAAGTTGATGCGGAAGACATCGTAATCACCGGCCTGGAGGATGAGGTGAGGATACGTTCCCGGCTGTAGCAAACGCGCGTGGGCCAAGTCGTCATTGGGCTCGAAGTCATCATCCACTTTGCGTTGGGCGTACGTTAAGGTATACGTGTTCGACGCGCCCCGGTAGCCGGTGACGTAGATGTAACCATCAAACGACGTTGTGGTGGTGTAGGAGACCGTTTCATCATCGGTTTGAGATGTGCTGGACACCAACGGGTGACCATCGGAACCCATCAAGTACAGTTCCAAATCCCCATCCGCATGAGAAAAGCCGATGTGCACATCGATGCGCGTGTCGCGAGCCGCGCGGATGCGATACCAATCTTTGTCATTCGGACACACCACCAGGTTGGGATACGTGCCCGGGGAGAGGAAGGGGGCCTCTTCCTGTGAATCGTTGGGCTCGAACGCGTCGTTCACACACGTGTCATCCGCGACCACACGCGCCCATCCCGCGGCCATACGATGATGGTCACGCCTTGCCAACATTTCCTTCGCCCTCATCCGCCGGACTAGGTAGGGAAAGTAAAGGTGACGCCACGGCACGGGAGTAGGAGTCGGGGTGAATGTCGCCGTAGGGGTGGGTGTGGGTACCGGAGCCGCTCCGAAGAGCACGGTCATGGTCGTACCTGCACCTAAGACACGCGACTCTTGGGCCGGTGTGGTCATCTCGTAGCCGGGCGGGAGAGCCACGACCCGCACTAAATAGAGCCCGGGATTGAGGTTCGTAAACAAAAACGCGCCGTCCTCTCCGGTCACTTGTTCTCCGATGAGCACACTGGCCGCGTAGAGCACCTGCACCCGGGCCCCGGCCAATCCGGGTTCATTGTCATCCCGCACCCGATCCCGATCTAAATCTTGAAATACATGCCCTTCAATGGTACTTGTCACGGGCGTGGACGTCGGAGTAGGGGTGGGCGTCACAGAGGGTGTCGGGGTGGCCGTGGGAGTGGGCGGAGTCGCCCAGGGGACCGGTGTCGCGCTCAAAATAAGCGTGCCGAATTCCCGCAGCCAGTCGGCAAGAGGTGGAGGAGTGAAGCGGGCCGCGGGTCGGGCCAAATAGCCTTCCCATACAAAGTACATATCGTAACCGCTGCCGTTATCATCGTCATGGTATCCTACCGTCACCCCCACTGTTTTGCCTACAGTGTGAGATCCGTTGTTCAACTCCTCCCGGGGGATGGCCACCTCCGCGGCCCATCCGTCCGGGGTCTGGGTGGTCGCTGTGATGATGCTCGTGATCACCGCGGCGGGACTGGCCCAGTCGGTCATACGGCCGGAGGGGTTCAAGGTGTATTGATGATCAGGACCGTTCGGCCAGTCCAGACAGCAGTCATATCGGGGGTCACCGTCAATGGCCAACTCCAATTCGTCGTCGTGCCAGGGCTGCGAACCCGGTTCTTCCACCACGGCATCGTCCACCACCCGCAGCGCGATGTAGAGATAATCCTCATCCCAGGCAGCCCACAAGGTCATATCCATGTCTGATGTGTCTTGGAAAATCTGAGTGAACTCGTCAGAGCGTTCCACGAAATTCGCGGTGTACCCGTTAAGCCGAATACCCTCCATCCCCATCCATTCGCTCACATCACCGTCAACGGTGGGGGGCGTCGACGCGTGGTACGCGGTCCAGGTTCGGTTGGGAACGGCGTACCAGAGAAATGTGCCCCCCACCCCTACGGCGGCCGCACCGTGGTAGGCGTTATAAAAGGAAAGGTTCAACAAATCCAATGTTACACCTGTGGCATCCAGGGCAAAGGTTGCCCCGCCATCTGTACTGTGCAGGATAATCCCGTCCGACCCCGCGATCCACACATCGTCCACACTGCCCACGGTCGGACCATCTCCTTGCCAAACGGCCATTAACGTGGCCATCGTGCCCGCGGGGACGTGAGTCCATGTCGCACCCCGGTCCGCGCTGTGCAGGATGAGGCCTCCCGTGCCCACGGCCCACACATCATCCCCGCGAGCGTACACACCCCGCACGGCCGCGGTGGTTGTTCCCACGTAAGAGACGGTCCACGTTGTCCCCCCATCGGTGGTGTGGAGAACAACAGGTGTCCCATCGGTAGTGCGGTACCCACCGGCCCACGCTTCTGTCACGGACGAGGCGTGTACACTGTAGAAGACGTACCCGCTCTGGTCCTGGACCGTCCATGACGCACCTTCATCCAGGGTTCTACGGATTACCCCTTGTTCACCCACGGCCCAACCCACCGCGTGGGGTGTTCCGTTCACCTTTCCCCACACCAAATCCACGTCATAGAGGGTGGCCGTAGTTCCTGCATTGCGGGCTACCCAAGACTTTTTCCCCGTGAGGCAAAACACCGTGCCCCCTGAACCTACCGCGCAACCCCATTCCTGTTTGACGATACTCACCCCGTAGAGGGTGGCCGAAGTTCCCAGGGATATGGGCTCAACGTATACATCACCGGGCGTCTGTTTGTCCACCAGGATGAGGGTGCCGTTGCTACCGACGACATACCCCAAACCGGGCCGATACCAAGAGATGTCGTGCAGGGTGGCCGTAGTGTTCAAGGACATCGTCTGCCAAGTGCCTTCCAACGCGGGGTGAAGCAGAACACGCGGGAATATAACTTCACGGGCGGCCCTTGCAGCAACGACCGATCCCAGCACGCCCATAAAGCTGATTAATGCAAACATGAGCCAAAGGACCCACAAGGGTTTACGACGTCTTACCATCATACGATTTCACTCCTGACTTCAACAGGGAGGCCTCCCAGATCATTGAATCTGCCGCCACACTACCCACGGAATGTACATGTGTCGCTGCGGGACAGGCGTCGGCGTCGCAGTCGGGGTAGGTGTGGGCGTCCACGTAGGTGTGGGGGTCGGGCTGGGACTGGGCGTTGGCGTGGGCGTAGGGGTGGGCAGTGGTCGCGGGTGCAGGCGGTATGTGAGTGTCAGGAAAGGACGTTTGTCTGTGTGCGTCTCCTCCTCCGAGGAAATGAGCGTGTACACGCCGTTGGCATTCCCGCCCACCGGACGAAGAAGGATGCCGTACGCGGATCCCGCCCTCATCCGCTGCACCACGTTCGTCACATCCCAAGTGTAGGGGGTACGAAGAGTTGGGACGTTGAGCGTTTGCACATCCACCGGCGACGCGTCCCGGTCACGACCTTCACCGTTGGCCCCGGGCACATCCCACGGCAAGCCCACCGTTGCGGTCATCCAGGTAACGTCGTGTTCGCTCCAGGGTTTCAGTACGCCGTAAGCTGCCACATCCATCTGGAGGGAGGAAGGAATACGGAAGACCGCGTACGCGGACAAAATAGCCGTCTCAATCTCCGCTTCCCGCGGGAGGAAGGAGAGATCGAAGTCCAACAAAGCCGAGCGGCTCTCCTGTGAGTGCGACCGATCCCACCCCAGACGCAGCCGTCGGTTAGGCCATACTTCGTCGTATTCACCGTAATTGGCCGTCGGCGCGTCGCGACGGATATACGCGTCAACCACGGTACTGTACGGGTTCGCTCCCCGCTGCAACGTCAGCGTGTCACCGACCAAGGTAATGGTGCCGAAGTCTCCCGAAGGCCGGGCCGGGTCCGCTCCATCGCTGACCAACACGTGTTCCACGCCATGCCCATCATCGTCCTCCAACGCGACGCTGAATCCCAAGATATGCCCGGCCGCTAAATTATCCGTTAAAGCGCCGGCACGTACCGCAATCTCCACACTGTACCCGTAGGCAGTTTCCATGACAGACGCGTCCACATTGCTCGCCACCGTACCCGTCACGACCACGGTCCCAGACCGAGACACGTGAACGGTCAAATCCCCATCTGTCGGGCTGCGGCTGTGATCGCTGTCCAGACCGATGAGGATACCGTCACCTTCACCCTGGCTGTCGTCTATGACCTTCAAGCCCAGATAAAGGGCAGATGGATCCCAAAACGCCTGGACCACACCACTGATATCCGCCGGTTCGGGGGGAACATCAGAATCCACTACCGCAGCCGTTTGCGCGTCAATGGTCTCTGTGACCCCGGAAGGCCAATCTAAGAGATTGCCGTCCACGATCAACGGCTCACTCATCTGAAATGCGTCCAAATGGATCGGAAAGCCACTGAAGCGGAGAATCGCGCCGTTGCCCCCCACCGCGTACACGTTATTCGGTGAGGTAGCCACGACATTGTAGAGTACCGGCACATCGGGTACATCTGTGTATGTCCACGTATGTCCACCATCCGTTGTATAGGCTACCCCAGCGCCTTTGAACAAAGGGGTGAACTCACACAACACACTCTCGCACACCCCACCGACCAAGATCCCCCGCTGGGCATCAAAGAAGTGCATTCCATACCAGGCCATACGTTCAGGAGCGCCCGGAATGGTGTGGAATTCCCAATCACCGGCCCGTTGACCTCCCCGGGTGGTGGTCCACAAAACATTTCGGTATCCCGCCATCCACCCCCGGTGGGCGTCGAGAAACTGAACGGCCATCAACTGAGGAGCCCCACCTTGGGGATGTACCATGTAGTACGATGTCCAGGAACGGCCTGCATCAGGACTGACCGCGACCAGCCCGACCTTGCCTAGGGCCCAGAGGTGTCCATCCGGCAAGACCTCAAAATCGAACAAGGGCGCTTCGGTAATCCCCGCGCCGTGAGGATTTAACTCGATACGGCTCCACGTGCGACCGTCGTCCGGGGACATGTGGATCAGACCATAGTCCCCCACAGCCCAGATATGACCATCGGGCAAGTACTTCACCCGGTTTAAGCCGTTGGCTTCGTGACCGTATACCGCGGTCCAATCAGGGTACACATCCACCAAATTCAGAAAATCCCAATGTCGACCGCCATCGCCGGTAAGGACGACTTGGATAACAGGCACCGTGTTGCGTACTACGTTGAGATTCGTCTCCCGACCGACAATCACGCCGCGATCCTCGTCAGCGAAGGCAACATCCCGAAAGCGCCGCACCGCTTGGGGGATGTCCTGCATCCGCCACGTCTCCCCCCCATCTCGGCTTTCCAAGACAATGTAACCGAATTCCGCATCCCGGTCACAGGCTTCACCCACGGCCCAGATGTGCGTTTCCGTAGGCAGGGCTATACTCTCGATTTGGCAAATGCTCTTCATCAGACGACGCCAAGTCGCCCCGCCATCGGTGCTTTTGGCCAAGAGCATACCACGTGGAGCAATGCCTTTAGTGTTCGACCCACCAACCACAAACAGCGTGTGTGTGTCCGCAAACGCAAGATGGTACACAGGTTGGTCGGAAATCCGAGCATTCTCACCTTCAGGCAAGCGAGTAAACGTTACCCCGTCCACGCTGTGATAAAGGCGCCCGCCGTTCCCCGTAATCCAAAGGCTGCCGTCCGGAGCCTTGACCACGTCGTAAAGAATGACCTTCTCGCCAACGCTGAGAGGGGCCCATGTAGCACCCCCATCGGTGGTGTGACGTACAACACCACCTCGCCCCACAACCCACACATCATCCGCGGTTATGGCCAGCACCCCGCGCAATTCATCCACGGTGCCCGCGTAATAACGGACCCAGGATTGTCCGCCGTTTTCCGTGTGCAAAATCACTCCGTTGCCACCCACTATCCAACCGTTCTCCGGAGAAACAAAGGAGAGCCCCAATAAGTCTACATCCACAGCCACAGGGATCCGTGTCCACGTTTTGCCCCCGTCCGTGGTGCGGAGAATCGTCCCCGACTTGCCGACAACCCAACCGTTCTGTTCATCCACAAAGGAGATGGCCAACAAATCACGATCGGTTGGCGAAGCAAAACGACGCCAGGATTGTCCGCCGTTCACCGTCTCGTATACCCATCCACCCGCCCCCACTGCAATGCCATGATTCGCGTCGAAGAAGTGGACCGCGTGGATATCCTCCTTGCTGCCGGTAAAATACACCTTCCAGAACTCCCCACCATCCTCTGTTTTATATACCAAGCCTAAAGCCCCGACCACCACCACCGTGTTCGGGTCGAGAACGCTAATATCGTACAAATCCCCTTTAGGGCCATCGGGCAGACCCGGGGCGAACCATACAGGCCGCCACCCGGTGCCCTCAAACCAGCCGGCTTCCTCCGTGGTCTGAAGTGCGTTTTTCCCGGCCGACTGTGACGCCTCTGAAGCAAAAGCCACCATGGCTACCGAACCGACTACCAACACTGTAGACAGCAAAATCACAAAACCAACAAGCCAACGCTGTCGGAACATTGTCTTCTACTTCGCCTCCTTCTGTGAATAAGATAAATTCCTCATGCGGGCCCATTTAAAATGGAGGCCACAGTACATCAACCGCGAAGTATCGGCCCATCAGGTGGCTCCCATCTGATGCTAGCGGGCAATAATCGGCACGTGGATGAAGTGTACGATGTCCTCGGGCACATCGGCAAAGTTCACCGTCACTGTTTGACGCTCCAACAACGTGACCCACACCTCGTTAGGTGTCCTGGACGTGTACCCCTCCGGATCGTGCTCGACAATTCGATAGGTGCCCGGCAATAACCGGGAGAATCGATACGAACCATCAGGCAATGTCGTGGCCACCCGAATGAGCAGGTGTTTGCGCCATAATTCCACCGTCACGCCGGCGAGCCGCGCTTCACCCGCGTCCGGCATCCGATCCAAATCCCGGTCGTCCCACACAATACCCTGAATCTTTGCACTGGGCATAGGAGGGGGAGTAGGTGTGGGGGTCGGGGTTCCCGCGGGTGTAGGAGTCGGTGTGGAGGTCGGTGTAGGGGATACAGTGGGTGTTGGCGTCAACGTAGGCGTGGGCGTAGGTGTCCACATGGGCGTGGGAGTGACCGTGGGGGTGGGCGAAGGGATTTGCGTGGGCGAAGACGTTGGCGATGGGGATGGCGTAGGTGTCCGGGAGGCCGTAGGGGTGACCGTGGGCGTAGGTGTCACCGTGGGCGTCGGCGTTGCCGTCGGCGATGGCCCCAGGATGGGAGTCGGGGTTGAAGTGGGCGTCGGAGTGAACGTGGGTGTTACGGTGGGTGTAGGCGTCGGCGTAAAGGTGGGCGGTGTCTGACCCGGCCAGGGGATCGTGTAGCGGATGTAGAGTTTTGGACGGAACATTTTGTGCACAGGATGGCTGTTGCTGGGGTAGAAGCCAAAAGTCGCGCCGGTGCGGGTGGAGCGCAAGAGCACTCCATCATTCTCCCGGAGACCGGACACCCAATCCCGCACAAGAGCGGTAATATCCCACGCGTACCACGTGTTCTCGACATCCACTTGTGTGGTCCACACCACCGAGGGATCATAATCCGATAAGCCCTGAATTCCCGGACCTTCCCAAGGTGTATGACGGTCTGCGTGAGTCCACGTGACTTCATCCAAACGCCAGGGTCGCTTCAACGCGTACGCGTCCACCCACAAAGAACCAATACCACTTTTAGAACGGGTGAACAGACGCAATTCGGCCTGTTGCACAAACGCGGAAGACGGGAGAAAAGAGAGGTCGAAACGAATCAACGCACTTTTGACTTGTTGAGGGCCGATTTGTAGTTTCCCGCTGTACCCGTAATTCATCGGCTGACAGTTCTCAAACGTGCCCTCTTTGTTTAAATCCTGGCCGGTACAAATGTACGTGGTCACGCCTTGAGTCCAACGGTCCATGTCGTTCTGTATGATGATTTCGGACCCCAACACGTGGAGATCGGCCATATCCAGATGCGTGCCCCCGGCCCAAGGGCCATCGGACCCTAACACTACGTCCACATCACCGCCGTCATCGTCATCCCACACCTCATACGAAATGCCCCATGTCGGTTGTCCATCTAATGTCCGTCCTAAAGCCAACGCGTTCAAGGCCAGTTCGATTTGATACCCGGTTGTGGTGGTGAGGACCTGCGCGGCCACCAAGGTTGCAGTGTTCCCTGAGAGGACACGGGCCTGTCCGTCTGCACCCACCCACACCACGAGATCGTCCAGGCCTCCAGGCTCTCCATCGTGGGCCGCGTCCAACGCGATGCGAACCCCATCATCCTGCATGGGGACTCCGTCATCATTCATCTGCACGGTATCCGTCACACGCACGCTCAGGTACAGGATGTGTCCTTGGTGCCGCGCTCGGAGCAGCGCACTAGGATCGGTGGGATCTGAGGGAGCAGCAAAGGACACCCGATCCGCAGAATTCACATCCAGCGCAATGCCGGGCGTGGCTGCCCATTCACTCAAATCTCCATCCACAGTGGGCGCAGGATCAATGGGATACGACATGAGCACGTGGGGGAATCGCTTGTAGCCCAGAATAAAGGCCCCATCCCCCACTGCGATGGCATCCCATCGCGGTGTAGGCGCATCAGGTTGGCCGCGAGGGGCGTCAGTCCGGAAAAAGACCATATCCCGCAGACGGCCCGGCGTGCCCACCGGTATAGGATCATCCGACCACGTCCCGATCTCGAAAGGCCGATCCGTCATACCGAACACTCCGCCGGTGAACCCCCCACACACATACTTGCTTCCTTCCCGCACCCGGTATCCACAATTTCCCCCCACAGCCAGTACATGATGAGTGTCCAGCACCCCCACACCGAACCACTCCAACGTGTCGGATTCGCCGCCTCCCTTGAATTGACAGTACGTGTACCCCGCGTACGTCTCACAACGACGGCGATCCCCCTGGGGAAGAGTGGGCAGATACGCGCCCTTACTCATGCGCACGACCTGCCCAAACAACCCCACCGTGAAGATAAGATCATCCGAAAATTGGTCAATATCCCACTGCCCGTGGTTGGAGCCCACAAAATTGCTCCGCACCACCGTCTGGAAAAAGTCCGTGCTGATAAGGTGTTCCCCCGCCAAGTTGAACACCATCGCCCGGCCGTCCGGCCGCACGTCCACACTGGTCAAGCGCAGATCGTTGACAAACGCGCCGTGAAGGTTCCGCAGGTTCCAAGTAGCCCCCCCGTCTTGAGTGTACGCCAACAGTGGAGGATCACCGGGGGAAGTCTTCACCGTAGCCCAACAGCGTTGAGTATCCACACAGGAAATATCCGTGAGTTCCCGGGCAGTTCCCGCACTTTGTTGTATCCACGTCCGACCGCCATCGGTGGTATGCAGGATCTTGCCGCCGTACTGTCCGATCACCCAAGCGGTGTTCGCGTCCACCGCGGCGACCTTATTCAAGTAACCGGTGGCAATGCCGTGTTCCTGCGCGTACCAAGACCACCCTCCATCGTCGGTACGCAGGATCACGCCCACCTGAGTATAAGGCACATTTTCGCGACGTCCCACCACCCAGCCGTGCACACCATCGGGCATGGTAATACCCCCAAGGGTGGTAATCTGCCCGCCTAAGGGGTTATACCAAGCGTCGTCCGGTGTGGCCGCTGTGAGGAGCGTAGTACTCGCACCGGCCAGCCAGATCACGCCGTTATGGGCCACATCGTCCAGTCGCGCGGACGTACCGACATTCCAGAAGTGCCACGTGCCATCCCCTTGGCGACGCCCTAAAGTGCCGTTGGTGCCGCTGACCCACAAGTTTCCTTCTGCATCCCGTGTTAAACCGAAAAGCCCCTGGTTCGTGGGTACAACCTCCCGGCTCCACGTCACCCCCCCATCGGTGGAGTGGAAGACCAAGCCGGACACTCCCACAGCCCAAACCTCGTTCGCGTCCAAGGCCAGGATGTCGTTCATCTGGTTGTATGTACCCATATTGTGTCGGTGCCAAGATGTGCCCCCATCGGTAGTCACCAGAGAAATGCCCCCACTTCCCGTGGCCCATACGTGTTGCGCATCCCATACAGAGAGGGCAAGAAGGTGATTTCCGACTCCGCTGGGTTGGGGAGACCACGTCCGCCCCCCATCACTCGTGTGCAACACCGTCCCGCTATCCCCCACAATCCAGCCATGACGATGATCCGGGGCGAAGGCAATGGCCCTTAAGTGGAACGTCACCCCAGAATTCTGACGCTCCCATGTATCTCCCCCATCCCGGGTGTGTAGCAAAAGGCCATCCTGCCCTACAACCCAGCCTTCATGGGGAGAGATAAAGGTGACATCGTAAAAGGTTGGACCAAAATCCCGTCGAGTATGCCACTGGTGCGGCGGACGCCATTGTACCATGTGCCACGACCGTCCCCCGTTCACCGTGCGGAAAATGCGCCCGCCCGAGCCGACCGTCCACCCGTGTTGGTCGTCCAGGAAGAAGACGGCCGTGAGATCTCCTTTCCCATACCACAGGGTGCGCCACAGGGCATACCCATCCCCCATGTTAGGAACGTATTCCGCAGTACCCCCTACACGAACGGGTTCAGATATCCTCGGCGATTCCCCCCCACCCACGACAACCTGGGTCGCGGAAGAGAGAAGAAGGAGAACCGTTAACCATCGCCATATGCGTCCTTTCACCGGTCACCTCGCGTTGATGCATGATGCTCATTCGTGTGATGTTTGACCTTTCTACTCCTTCTTTACACTGAGGTACATGAAGCGCAATATGTCGGTCAATCAGAGTCGCTCACCCACGGAATATATATGTGTCGTAAGGGAACGGGGGTGGGTGTGAGGGTCGGCGTAGGCGTCATCGTAGGTGTAGGTGTCCATGTGGCCGTGGGTGTCGGTGTGGGCGTCGGCGTGACGGCCGGTGTCGGCACCCGGTAGACGATTTCCAGCACAGGGCGTTTATCCTCAAACTCCGTCACCCCATGTCGTTCCCCGATAAATCGAAAAATGGGACTGGCACCGGGTTGAAAAGATTTCAGGATGATGCCGAAGTTCTCGTCCGGATGGGCCAGCCAGAAGCGCACGGCTTCCGTTACATCCCAAGACGTCCAAGCCATGGATTCGGTCGCGTCTGCCTCACCCACAGGTTCGGCCCAACGATCCACCTGTGTATCATTGGCCCCGGGCTTCCCCCACGGCTCCCCGGCTCGCGCCTCCAGACCGGTCACCTGATCTACAACCCACCGCCGTCGCAAGGGATACACCCCCACGTGCAGCGGACCATGACCCGTCCGGGCATCCGCGTAGAGTTTGAGGGTCGAACGGTCAAGGATCACCTCTCTGGGCAACAGGGAGAGATCGAACCACAAAAGCGCGTCCCGCAAATCTCCCGCGGCCACGTACAGCACACGACCGTGTTCCTGGGTATCGGTCCAATTGTGCTCGCGTTCGTTCCACGCGTTGCTGATCCAAATGTCCTGAGTGCGAGTGTATGCGTTATGGCCGCGTTGCAGCTCCACCGTATTCCCCAATAACACCCAACGCCCCGCGGGAGCCGCATCGGGTTCTGTTCCATACGCCACCAACGTGCTCTGACCGTCGGAATCGACATCGCGTACGATTGCATTCCACCGGATAACCATGTCTGCGACCAACGCATCGCCCCACAGGCGTGAAGAAAGAACCACTTCCGCTTGCCAACCGGTGTCGTTCCGCCGTGATACCCATTCGTATCCGTTGCCCTGCCCGCTCGCCGTTTCCGCGCTCAAGGGCGGTGTGAGGCTCACACGCAGGGGAAGGGTATCACTCATCGGTCGGTAAAATTCCAAACGCAGCGCATCATCAGGTGTCACATCTTCATCGTCCACAGTCACCAGGAGATAGAGCGCGTTCTCCTTCCACCACGCAGAAACCGCCGCCCGAACATCATCGATAGGCGTGGGTACGTCCCCGTAGAGGGCAAATACGTGCTCCGGGTCCACGATGACAGGTTGAATCACGGTCCAATCCCAGGTCAGTCCGTCCGGCGTAATCGTATGTTCGGGGTGTAAGGCAAAACCCATTTCGCGCTCCCCCCGATAACGGAGGATAACACCTTCATCGCCCACAGCCCATACATGTGTGCTGTCCACCACATCGATATCCTGGAGAGTGCCGGGGGTCCCGGTCTCGTAATACGTCCACGATTCTGCCCAGTTCGATGTCACCGCGATCAGCCCGCCCGTGTAGGCAAGGCACGCCCCTTCGTTATCATAATGAGCACAAAATCCGCCCGCGCGAAAGCCCCACCGTTCATCCTCGGTGAATTCAATGGCCATCCAGTCGAAGGACTTGGTGCCGCCTTCTTTATAAGCCGGTTCGCGCGTGGTGGGATTAAACGTCGCCAAGTACCCTCGCGTACCTGTCACCCATATTCGATCAGACCGAGTCCAATCCACCCCGCGTAAGTGAACCCACTTAATACGACTGTTGGGATACAGCGTCTTTGGCATGTGATATCGCGCCCAATATCGCCCTCCACTGAGTGTGTACAAAAGATCGCCTTTATCCAAAGCCGCGGCAACGTGCTGCTCATCCAAGGTGTCCAAATCATACAAAGGCAACCGGGTGGAAAGGGAAAGCGGTGTCCACGTCGCCCCCCCGTCCGATGTAGCCAACAAGAGCCCGGTATTTCCGCCCACAAATCCTCTTGTATCGGACGCGAAAGCGACATCGTGCAACCACGTTCCGGTCCCCGACGGTTGACGCACCCACGTTTGCCCCCCATCCTCCGTGTGGAAGATGCGGCCATCCCAACCCACCACCCAACACGTTTGAGCATCCCAACAATCTATCCCCTCGAAGAGACGAAACGTCTCCGCCGCGGGCAACGCCTGCACCGACCAAGTGCGACCGCCATCTGTCGTGTGCATGATGATGCCGTTTCGCTCGTTCCGATGCTCCGGTGGCCGCAGACGCTCGCCCACAACCCACCCTTCGTTCTCGTTCACGAAATCCACCGCGCGCAGTCGCACCAAGCGGCCTCCGTTCTGCAACTGCCAAGATTGGCCGCCATCCTCACTGCGCACCACGTCCGGACCCTCCCCCACAGCCCACAAGACACCCTCTTGGGGGAGAAACAGGGCGTACAACGGGCGTTCGTCTTCATCGGCCACAAACGATTGTACCCGGTCCCCAAAGACGTGGTACACACGTCCCCCATCTCCGGCAACCCACAAGGTTCCATCCGGAGCCACGGCCAAAGCGTACAACGTTACATCCTCTGTGGCTACGCTCTGCACAGTGGGTAAGCGATCTAGAGGCCAGCGCACCAAACGCCCTTGCTCTCCGGCCCCGTACAGGGTCCACACCTCCTCCGAGACAAAAGCCAGGTCATGAAGGGGACCCACCCCCCCGTGGGCCATCTCCCACGTGGCCCCTGCATCTCGGGATAGATAGATGTCCCCGGTCTCGGTTCCGGCAGCCAACAGATTCCCCGCATGGGCCCACGCTTGCACCGACACGCTCAACACACGCGTCCACGAGAGCCCCGCATCGGTGCTCAGAAACAACCCTCGTTCTCCTCCCAGCCACAAAGTGTCCCCAACCACGTCCAACGTGAAAACGTCCCCCGGCTCAGGGGGAGAAAGCCGTTCCCATGTGGCTCCGGCGTCGATGGTGTGAAGGAGGGTGCCCGCGGCACCGGCGACCCAGGCCTCATACGGGGATTGCAGGACCACCGCGTGAAGATCGGGCCGACCGATCACACGAAAGAAATGCCACGTACGCCCACCGTCCGCGGTCTGGAGAACACGGCCCGCATCGCCCACGGCCCATAACATCTCCGGATGACCGGGCACCAGGGCCGCCGCGTAAAGGGTACCCTGGGCATGCCATACTTCCTGCCACGCGACCGCGGGCTGCGTTTCAACAACGCCGGCAATGGAGGAAGGGCGTGGGGATAGGTCTCCCACCGAGGCCTGGACGGGCCCTACCCCCACGAGGACAGGGGTCAGGAGGAGAAAGGCGATCAGTACAATGTGCGCACGTCGTAGCCATTTGCTATACTTCATCATCACCTCCGGTTGTAGCACATGTGGATGAAAATTAGGTGAACAACTGCGCGTCAAAGGATGACGATTTGTTCATCTTCGCCGGGATTTATTGTATAACCAGATAGTCACGGGATGAAGTCCTCCCGCCTTCGGGGAAGGTAGGAGACATGCATCTCCACAACATGTCTCTCATGCATGAAATCAAAAAAAATGAAGAGGGCACACGCGATGAAAATTCCCGGACCCCTTATTCAAGGCACATTTATCCGACGGGATAACCGGTTTCGAGCGACCGTGCGGGTGGATGGCAAAGAAGCCTGGGCCCACGTACCCAATTCTGGGCGTCTACATGAACTGTTCGTTCCGGGCACCCCTGTGCTCCTGCGTCCGGCCCGCAGCCCTCAGCGACGTACAGCATACGATCTTCTCATGGTCATTGTAGACGGCCAATTGGTCTCTCTGGACTCCCGACTGCCCGGTCGCTTGTTCGCGGAGGCAGCACGGGCTCGTACACTCGCGGAGTTTCGGGAATACACTCACGTTCGTGAAGAAGTCCGAATGGGCCGTAGCCGCATCGACGTATTGCTGGAAGGTCCGGCCGGTCGATGCTGGGTGGAGGCCAAGTCCGTTACCTTGGTGGAGGACGGCACCGCGTACTTCCCCGACGCGGTCACGGCCCGGGGAAAGCGGCACATGGAAGACTTGGCGGAAGCCGTGGCCCAGGGGGACCGGGCGGCGGTGGTGTTCATCATCCAGAGGGCGGACGCGCAACGCTTCCGGCCGCACGACGCTTCCGACCCCGCGTTCGGCCGCGCCCTCCGGGAAGCCGCGGCCGCAGGAGTGGAAGTGTACGCGTATCGATGTCACGTCACCCCAGAGGAAATCGTGATTGCCGACCGAGTACCGGTCCTGCTTTAAAAAGGAGATTCAAATATGGAGGTTGTATACACAGTATCCGCCAAATTCGGAGGCTCAGGAATCGGCTTCACGGCTTACCATTTTGTACGGGTCCTCCACCAGAAAGGCTATCTCAAGCAAGCGATTGTGGGATACGAAGGACCCCACGATCTCCCCCCTGAGCGTATTCGATCCTTCCCATGGATGCGGGGAGTGGCCAGACTCGCACGGGATTACTCTTTCATTCGCGACGTTATCTTCGACGTGGTGGCCGCGCGTTTCATCCCTCCCGCCGACATCTTTCACGGGTGGTCCCATCAATGCTTGCGCTCCCTGGCCCGAGCAAAAGCCCTAGGCGCCATCACCTTCCTGGAACGCCCCAACTCCCATGATGTGTACCAGGACCGATTGCTGCAGGAGGAGTACGCGCGCTGGGGTTATTCTCCCCCCCGGCAGCTACGTCGATGGGGAATTCGCCGAGGTGTGGCCGAATACGAACGGGCGGACTATATCACCGTCCCCTCTACGTTTGCCTATGAGAGCATGGTGGCCGAAGGGATCCCGAAAGAGAAATTGTTTCTCATCCCCTACGGGGTGGACGTCCACAGGTTTATGCCGGGCACTCCTCCGAAGGAGGTGTTTCGCCTCCTCTTCGTAGGCCAAGTATCCCTGCGCAAGGGAGTTCCATACCTCCTCCAGGCTTGGCAACGTCTCCGCTTGCCTCGCGCAGAATTATGGCTGGCCGGCCGAGTCACCCCGGACGTTCGCCATGTGGTCGCCCAATACCGCGACGATCCCACCATCCGCTTCCTGGGACACGTACGCGATTTACCTCCCGTGTACCAACAGGCATCCGCGTTCGTGCTTCCCAGCATTGAGGAAGGCAGTGCGCTGGTCACGTACGAAGCCATGGCCTCGGGCCTTCCCCTGATCGTAACACCCCACACCGGGGCTGTAGCCCACGAGGGACAGGAAGCCCTCTACGTGCCCATTCGGGATGTGGAGGCCCTGGCCCAGGCCATTCTTCAATTGTATGAGGACCCGGAAATGCGCGAACGCATGGGGAAAGCGGCTCGAGAGCGGGCGTTGGAATACACCTGGGAGAAGGCGGGTGAACGTCTCATCCGAGCCTATGAAACGGCTTTGCAGCGCGCGGGGAGACTTCTCTAATGACTACGGCTCCGGTCGTTGCCCACGTAAAAGATCACTTTCTGCCCCTATCGGAAACGTTCATCTACACCCTCATACGATCCCACCGCCGTTATCGGCCTATTGTGTTGGACCGACATGCCAGACGGCACGCGCACGAGTTCCCCTTGGATGCGTATTATTCACCGGTGATCGCGTTTGGCCCCTTAGGCCCAATGGCCGGAATTTTAGAACGACTCGCCCTGCGTGTGTGGAAACGCAGCCCATATCTAGAACGCGTGATGCGTCACCACCGAGTACGTCTCTTGCACGTACACTTCGGACAGGTAGCCGCGCTCTTTGTGCCCATAGCCCGACGTTTACACATTCCCCTGGTGTCGTCCTTCTATGGGAAGGATGTGTCTGTGTTCGCGCAACGGCCTGATTGGCGCCACCGCTTCCGTTCTCTATGGACGTATGGAGACGCGTTCCTGGTCCTGGGTCCCCGCATGGCGGAACAGTTGGCCGCGCAAGGATGCCCGGAGGAGAAAATTCACATCCTTCCCTTGGCGCTGAACCTCCAACATATTTCCCCCAAGACGTGGTCGCCGTTACAAAAGACAGGGGCCACCACATACCTTCTTACCGTTGGCCGCCTTGTTCCCAAAAAGGGAACAGACGTCCTTCTACGCGCGTTCGCCCACCTGCCGGAGCACACCCATCTGTGGATTATCGGCGACGGGCCCCAACGAGCGGCCTTGGAACATCTGACCCGCGCGTTGAATCTCGCACATCGGGTCACATTTCTGGGATGGCGTCCCCATAATGAGGTGCTGGAGTGGATGCAACGCGCCCATATTTTCGTTCTCCCCAGCCGTACCGATCCTGAGAGCGGAGAAACAGAGGGCACACCCACCGTCCTCTTAGAAGCACAATCTACCGGCCTTCCGGTCGTAGCCACTTATCACGCGGACATTCCTTTTATTGTGGAACACGGACGTACGGGCCTGTTAGTGCCCGAAGGGGATGAGGAGGCATTGGCCCGGGCGCTCAACGAATTGTGTAACCGACCGGAACGTTGGGCCGAGATGGGCCGGGCAGGGCGTGAGCAGGTGGGAACACGACATAGTGCCTCACGTGTCATCCAACGCCTGGAGTCCATGTACGACATGCTTATTCGGAACACGACCAGCACTTTGTAGATCGTTGTCGCCTTCGCTGTGGCACACTCGTAAAGAGCCTCTTTATCATGGACCCAAGGCGCACACTAAATCCCGGAAATGACGTATTTTCAGCGTAGGAAAATCGTCAGGAAACCGTCAAGTACATGGAGACCAATTTACGTATACTATAGGTGAAGCACCTTCTTCTCCTCCTTTCGAATAGGGGGCATCGGCAAGGGCGGGCCGATGCCCCCGGTTGATTTTAGGGGAAGCATTGGTGCCGACTTGCCAACCTCAAGGCAAAAGTGGCGCGTTTGGGCACTTTGGAGTAGCATACGCTCGGTTTAACGTCATATGGATTCATTACCAAGACATACCTGCCAAGGCTATGTTCAGCCAGGGTAGGGCGAAAGCGAACGCAAGGCCCACCTTGCCCCACTCTTTGGACGCAAGGTGGGCTCATTCCTTTTAGAGCAATGAGGAGCGCGGAAATCCCCTCATAAACTTATGAGGATAAATCGGAGGATGTCGTCATGGCTTCAGCGGCGAAGCGACGCAGTGCCTACGATGTGGCATTGGCCCAGTTCAACGAGGCAGCCCAGTACCTTAATCTCCCCGAAGATGTCCAGGCCTTCTTGAGAACCCCCAAACGAGAACTCATCGTCCACTTCCCCGTGATTATGGACGACGGTCACATTGAAATGTTTACCGGCTACCGCGTCCACCACAGCACGGTGAAAGGCCCCACCAAGGGAGGTATCCGCTATCACCCGGATGTGACTCTGGACGAAGTGCGGGCGCTGGCCATGTGGATGACGTGGAAGTGTGCGTTGATGAATCTCCCCTTTGGCGGCGCTAAGGGGGGCGTGGCTGTGGACCCGTACAGTCTATCGGAGGGCGAATTGCGCCGGTTGACCCGACGTTACACCGCGGAGATCAGCATTCTCCTCGGCCCGGAAAAGGACATCCCTGCGCCGGACGTGGGCACCAATCCCAAGATTATGGGGTGGATCATGGACACCTACTCCATCCACCAAGGGTATGCAGTCCCCGCAGTCGTCACGGGCAAGCCCATTTCCATCGGTGGCTCCCAAGGGCGCGTCGATGCCACCGGTCTGGGGGTGATGTACACCACCCGGGAAACCCTGCGCCGTAAAGGCATTCACATGCACGAGGTCACGGTCGCGGTTCAGGGATTCGGTAATGTGGGCTCGGTGACGGCGATGGCCATGCACCGTGAAGGTGCGAAAATTGTAGCCGTGAGCGACGTCAAGGGAGGGGTGTACAACCCCGCGGGCATCGACCCCTTCGACCTAATGCGCCACGTTAAGGAATCGGGGACCGTCGCCGATTACCCCCTGGGCGACCCCATCACCAACGCGGAACTCCTAGCGTTGGACGTGGACGTTCTGGTCCCGGCCGCGCTGGAAGGCGTCCTCCACGCGGATAACGCGGATAAAGTCCGGGCCCGATTCATCGCGGAAGGCGCGAACGGCCCCACAACACCGGAAGCCGATAAGATCCTCCTGGAGAAGGGGGTGACCATTATTCCCGACATTTTGTGTAACGCGGGGGGTGTCGTCGTTTCCTATTTTGAGTGGGTACAAGACCTGCAATCCTTCTTCTGGAGTGAGGACGAAATTCGGCGCCAACTGAAGCGCATCATGCTCTCCAACTTTGACGCAGTGTGGGATATGGCCCTCGCGAAGCAGGTGGATCTCCGCACCGCGGCCTATACCTTGGCCATTGGTCGCGTGGCCGAAGCCCTGGAAGCGCGAGGGGTGTACCCGTAAGAGAAACAAAAAGAGAGTGCTTCCGGTGGGTATATACCGCCGGGAGCACTCTATTCACCGACTTGTTTCGGAAATTTCGCTGATTTCAGGCACGCGCTCTTGAAATGACCGCTGTCAACGCGGCGATAGGTCGCCGTACGCCAAAACTCCAAAATTTCCCTGTTGCTCCATGAAATAGGTACAATCTCGGCGATTTTCTAAATCCTATCCCCAAAAACGAAAGAAGTGCATTTGCCTCCACTACACCCCTCCCCTTCATTGACAGTCCACAAGCCCTGATCTACAATCCCATGCTAGAATCTACCTGCCGTGTCACGGATACGGGCTGTGCAGACGCACGACGTTTGTACGCGCCGTATTTATTACAGAATAAACAAGACCATCCCCAACCGGGTATGTCTGTTTTGAGAACAAACTCACCCCAGGTGATGGAGCAAGGAGGCGTGCATGCGAGTATATGAACCCGAAGCCATCCGTAATGTCGTCCTCGTCGGACACAGCAGTGCCGGTAAGACCTCTCTTTCCGAAGCCATGCTGTTCGATGCCGGCGTGATTAACCGGATGGGCAAAGTGGAAGAGGGGAATACCGTTTCGGATTACACGACCGAAGAGATTCGGCGCACCATTTCCATTTACGCCACGATCCTGCCGTTTGAGTGGAACGGCGTCAAGATCAATATCCTAGACACCCCCGGCTACCCAGACTTCGTCGGAGAAGTTAAGGGCGCGATTCGCGTCGCGGATATGGGTTTGGTGTTGGTGGATGCCGTCAGCGGGGTTGAGGTCGGTACCGAGTTAACCTGGTCTTACCTGGATGAACGCAATCGGCCCCGAGCGGTGCTCATCAACAAAATGGACCGAGAAAACGCGGACTTCCGGCGAGCACTGGAAAGCGTGCGAGAAGCCTTCTCCGGCATGATCGTGCCCCTCCACATGCCCATCGGCAGCGGAGAGAACTTCCAAGGCGTCATTGACCTGGTAGCCCTGAAGGCCTACTTGGGTGAAAACGCCGCGCCTACTGATATCCCCGATGAATACGCGGACGAGGTGGAAGAGTGGCGCCTGGAAATCCTGGAAGCCGCGGCCGAAATGGACGATGAACTCATTAGCAAATACCTGGAAGGGGAGGAACTCACCGGCGAAGAAATCGCTCGCGGATTACGCCAAGGCATCCTGGAAGGACACATCATCCCTGTGCTCGCCGCCGCGGGCACCGCGAACAGGGGCGTCCGCGCGGTGATGGATGCCATTGCCAAGTACTTCCCCAGCCCCGCGGACATGCCCCCAGAACCCGCCGAAGATCTTAAAACGGGTGAGACCG
>CAYPUG010000012.1:38809-39768 GCA_964413905.1 uncultured Anaerolineae bacterium
AGAACTCACCCCCGACGAAAACGGTCCCTTAGCCGCGTTCGTCTTCAAAACCGTCGCGGATCCTTACGTGGGCAAAATCTCCTACTTCCGCGTCTACTCCGGCACCTTGAAATCCGACTCCCGCGTGTGGAACAGCCGGGCCAACGCAGAGGAGCGCATTAGCCAACTCTTCTACCCCCGTGGCAAAGAGCACGTAAACACCGACAAAGTGGTGGTAGGCGATCTGGGCGCCGTCGCGAAACTCGCCCACACCATCACCAACGATACCCTATGCACCAAGGACAAACCCCTACGCCTGGAGCCCACCGTCTACCCCAATCCACTGTACTCCGTGGCCGTCCATCCGAAGACCAAGCAGGACGCGGGGAAACTCACCAACGCGCTCTCCCGCTTACAAGAAGAGGACCCAACCTTGGTCTGGCATTACGAAGCCAGCACCAAGGAAACCATCCTCTCCGGCATGGGCGACGTGCACATTGATGTCGCGGTCCGTTACCTGAAGGAACGCTTCGGCGTGGACGTGGACGTGACCCTGCCCAAAGTGCCCTATCGGGAAACGGTCACCACATCCGCGAGCGGCCAATACCGCCACAAGAAACAAACGGGCGGAGCCGGTCAGTTCGCGGAAGTGCATATGGAGATCAAACCGCTCCCGCGCGGTGGGGGATTTGAATACGACACCAGCCGCGTGTTCGGAGGAGCGATTTCCAGCACCTTTTTCCCCTCCATTGAAAAGGGAATCAAGTCCGCCATGGAAGAAGGCCCCTTGGCCGGGTATCCGGTGGTGGATGTACGCTGTGAAGTCTACGACGGTAAAGAACACCCGGTGGACTCCAAGGACATCGCGTTCCAAATCGCGGGCCGCGAAGTCTTCAAGAAAGTGTTCATGCAAGCGAAGCCGGCCCTGCTGGAACCCATTATGAAGGTTGAAGTCATCGTGCCCGACGAATATGTGGGCG